>DASSQM010000126.1:0-4739 GCA_035702465.1 Anaeromyxobacter sp.
TGCTACGGCTGCCACGCGCGCAAGGACCAGCAGAAGGTGGTCCACACCGCCGTCCGCCAGGGCAGCTGCCTCTCGTGCCACGCCGCCCACTCCGCCGACTACGCCGGCCTCGTGAACGAGCCGCGCGAGAAGCTCTGCCTCGAGTGCCACGAGGTGGAGCCGCTCCTCACGAAGGCGGTGAAGCACGCGCCCGTCGCCGAGGGCCGCTGCCTCGACTGCCACGACGCGCACGGCGGCAACCTGCCGAACAACGTGCGCGCGGAGAGCGGAAGCGCGTTCTGCCTCAAGTGCCACGACGCGAAGGCGCCGACCGGCAAGGGCACGCCGGGCTCGCGCTACCGCATCGACCTGTCGAAGAAGGTGGTCCACGCGGCGTTCAAGCGCACGGACTGCCTGGGCTGCCACGAGAGCGGCCACTCGTCCGACAACCTCCGGCTGCTCAAGAAGAACGCGGTCGACCTCTGCTACGGGTGCCACGAGCGCAAGGACCGCATGAAGTTCCCGCACAGCGCCGTCGTGGTGGGCGACTGCGCCGTGTGCCACGACCCGCACTCCTCGGACCACGAGAAGCTCGCCCGGAAGGCGACGGTCCAGGAGACCTGCTTCCAGTGCCACCAGGACGACCTCACCGGCCGCAAGGTGGTCCACCCGCCCGTCGCGAAGGGCTGCGACCAGTGCCACGATCCGCACGGCGCGCCGTACCGGTACGCGCTCAAGGCCGGCGAGGGCAAGGCGGTCTGCTACAAGTGCCACAAGCCCGTCGACGGCGGGAAGGTGAAGCACGCCGCGGTCGACCGCTACGGCTGCACCGGCTGCCACGATCCGCACGGCACCGCGAACGGCGCCATGCTGCCGAAGAAGGTGAACGCGATCTGCACCGGCTGCCACGCGGCGCAGGCCGACGGCCGCCACGTGACGCCCATCCTCGCGGCCGGCCACGTCGTCGGCGGCGACCTCCTCGATCCGCGCCGGCCCGGCCGCGACTTCACCTGCGCGAGCTGCCACAACCCGCACGGCTCGAACAGCCCCAAGCTCCTCTACTTCGGCGCGACGACGATGGAGACCTGCGCCTGGTGCCACGGCGACAAGTCCGGGAAGAACCCCGAGCTGAAGGAGGTCATCTCGCGGGCGCGGAAGCCGCAGAGCGGGCCGGCGACCGGCGTCGGCGGCGGGGGCGGCGGAACCGGCGGCGGCGCAGGCTCGGGCTCCGGCGAGGGCGGCCGGCCCAATCCGTAGCACGGGGTCCCCGATGGTCGTCGCCGCGCTCCTCCTCGCCCTCTCGGGCCTCCCGCGCGAAGCGCCGGTCGCGCGCGTCGGGACCGTCGACATCACGCAGGCCGACGTCGCGGAGCGGCTCCGCGTCATGGCGAGCGTGCGCCGCCCGCAGCCGCCCGCGCAAGCGGTGGGCGATCTCGTCGAGGAGGCGCTCCTCGCCGGCGAGGCGCGCCGCCTCGGCGTCGATCGCGACCCCGCGGTGGTGCAGGCGATCGCGCGCGAGCGCCGGCGGCTCCTGGCGGACGCGCTCCTCGCCCACGCCTCGCCCGACCCCGACGACGCCGAGCTGCGCGGCCTCTATCACCTCACCGGCGACAACGTCCGGCTGGTCATCGTGCGGGTCGACGCGGAGGAGGAGGCGCGCGCCGTCCTCGCGCGCCTGAAGGCGGGCGGCGACCTCGCCGCGGAGGCCCGCCGCGGGACGGACGCAGGCCTCGCCGCCGCCGCGGGGCAGACCGGCCTCGTCTCGCGCGCCGCGCTCGATCCCGCGCTCGCGGCCGAGGCGTTCCGCGCAGCGCCGGGTGCGCTCGTCGGCCCCGTGAAGCTCCAGGCCGGCTGGGCGGTGGCGCGCGTGGAGGAGAAGCACGTCGCGGACGAGGCGGGCTTCGCCGCGCGGCGCGACGGCATCCTCCGCTTCGCCCGCGAGCAGCGCCGCACGCGGACCCGCGCTGCATTGCTCGAGCAGCTCCGCGGCAAGTACCCGGTCACCATCGACGAGGCGTTCCTCGCGCAGCCCGGCAAGGCCGGACCCTCGGAGAAGGACCTCGATCGCGCGGTCGCGACCGTGGCCGGCCGGCCCATCCCGTGGCGCACCGTGCGCGAGCTCGCCGCCGGATCGGATCCCGGCGGCCACGGCGGCGCGGCGCTCGCGTTCGCGCGCACCGAGATCGACGCGATGCTCCTCGAGGAGGAGGCGCGCGCGCTCGGCCTCGACCGATCGCCGGCGGTCGCGGCGACGCTGCCCGGGATCGAGCGCTACCTCCTCGCGTCGGCCGCCGCAGAGCGCATCGGCGGGAGGCCCGGCGCCGACCGCTCCGACGAGAAGGTCCGGCGCGAGATCGAGGCGCTCCGGGCGCGGACGACGGTCCGCGTCGACGAGGCGGCGCTGGCCGCGATCCAGCGGGAGCCGCGGTGATCGACGCGCCGGTGCGCGCACCTGGGCGTTTTGCCCCAGGGTGGGTGCCCACTCGCACCGGACGATCGGCCGCACCTGAAATCGGCAGCAAATTCGCGGCGCTGCTTTGGTACAGCGCGTGCTTTGGCGTCGCGACGCCCCCCGGCTCCGCCACAATCCACGAGAATGAGACGGGGGCGCCGACCGCATGAAGCGCCTCCCCTCCCATGAGATCAAGGGCCCCGGCGGCTCCCTTCCCCTCCGCTCCGACGACGACGCAGCCGTCGACCTCGTCATGCTCATCGAAGGCGAGACGAGCGGGCGCGACCTGGACACGGTGCTGAACCAGTTCGGCCGGTCGCGCAGCACGTACTACGAGAAGCTCCGCCGCTTCCGCGAGCAGGGCGTCGAAGGGCTCCTGTCGCGCCCGCCCGGCCCCCGCAGCCCGTGGCGCAGGCCGATGGAGGTGGTGCGCTACGTCGTGACGACGCGGCTCCGCCACCCGGACCGCACCGCCGGCGCGATCGCGGCGGACCTCGGGCGCATGGGGCACGCGGTGAGCGTGCGCAGCGTGGAGCGGACGCTCAGCCAGTTCGGCCTCACGCGGCCGCCGGCGCGCACGGCGACGCCCGCCGCCGCGAACACCCCCGCCCCCGAGCCCGCGAGCGCCGACGCGCCCCAGGCGACCCCCGGCGCGCCCGCCGCGCCGCCGCCGCAGCGCGCGCCGGACGACGGAGCCTCCGAGTGAGGAAGTGGGCCGTCGCCGCGGCCGCGGTCCTGTCCGCGGCGAGCGCCCGGGCGGAGGGCATGCCCTTCCCGGCGCGGTCCGGCGACTCGGGCTACCTCGACGTGCCCGACGCGGAGGTGCAGGGCGTCGGCCGCGGCCTCCTCGGCCTCGAGTACCGGTTCGACCGCTTGCGGGGATCCTCGCCCGACTTCGGGCCGCTCCCGATCTACGCGGTGGGAGGCCTCCTCGACCGCCTCGACTTCGGCCTCACCATGCGCGAGGGCGGACAGCCCTCGGACCAGAAGCCGACGCGCATCGTGTACGGCGGCGCGCTCAAGCTCCAGCTCCTCGCCGCGCGCGACGCCGTCCCGTCCGTGGCGGTCGGCTTCACCGCCGACCGGGTGAACCGCGACGCGGTGCTGGGGGGCCGGCTCGTCGTGTCGACGCACGCCGAGCGGGCCATCCGCGTCTCCGCGTTCGCAGGGGGCGAGTCGGGCGCGAGCCCGGGCGTCACGTACGGCGGCGCCCTCTCGTTCCGCGTCCGCCCCGGCGCGGACGCGATCCTCGAAGCGCTGGGCGGGCCGCGCGGCGAGAACTACGGCGCCGCGCTGCGATTCCGGGCTGCACCGACGGTCGGCGTCGGCCTCGGGTTCAACTACTTCCCGGGCGAGCACGGCTTCCGGGTGAGCATCGGCCTCGGCTTCGGACCGACCCCCAGGCCGCGCGACGTCGCGCCGTCGACCGGCCCGGGCGGCGCTCCGTCGGCGACCGCGCAGACGCCCGACGCGCCCGCGGCGGTCGCCTTCAAGGACGACCAGCCCCACTTCCGGCTCAAGCTGCGCGTCTCCGACGCGTCGTCGCCCGACGCGCGGTCGCTCCGGTTCGGCCCCTGGACCCCGCCCGCCGCCGCGGCGGGCGCGGCGCGGCCGCTCGCGCAGGGCGCCCGCCCGGTCGCGCCGAGCCTCGAGGAGCTCGCGGAGGCGCAGGTGAAGGAGCAGGAGGCGCTCGCCGACGCGCGCGAGCGCCGCGTGCGCGGCACCGCGGAGCAGCTCGACGCGCGCGAGAAGGCGGCCCAGGAGGAGGCGCGCAAGCTCGACGAGCAGGAGCGCGACCTCGCCGCGCGCGAGCAGCAGATCGACGCCCGCGAGAAGCGCGCCGCCGCGCCGAAGGGGCCGCCCACCCAGCAGCAGCGTCAGCTCGAGTCGCTCGAGGCGCAGCTCGCGTCGCAGGAGCGCGGGCTCGGGGCGCAGGAGCGGGGCTTCGTGCCGGCCGTGGATGCCGCGTCCGGCCGCGAGCGCGACGCCGCCGCGCGCGAGGACGCGGAGCGGCAGGAGGCGAACCGCCTCGCCGCGTCCGTGAGCGGCGCGTCGAGCCGCGCGCTCCAGGTCGAGATCCGCAAGCAGGCCCTCGGCGCGCGCAACCGGCAGCTCGCCGCGCTCGAGGCGCGCCTCGTCGCGAAGGGCGAGCGCATCGACGCGCTCGAGCGCCAGCTCCGCGCGCGGTCCGAGCGGCTCGAGGCGTGGCAGCGCCGGCTCGACGCGCGCGCCGAGCGCATCGAGCTCCTCGAGCGCCGCGCCGCCGGCGGGCGCGGCCGCCGGGGGGCGCGAGAAGGCCGTCTTCGTC
>DASSQM010000127.1:0-3849 GCA_035702465.1 Anaeromyxobacter sp.
GATCGCGCGTGACGATCTCGAGGATCGCCCGCGGCGACGGCGGCCCGGGGACGACGAGGTCGAGGCGCCCGGCGAGCCACCGGATCGGCGCCCCCTGGACGAGCGTGGAGATCACGACCACGAAGAAGACGAGGTCGAAGATGCGGCGCGCCTCCTCCACGCCCGCGAGCACCGGGTACGTGGCGAGGATGATGGGGACGGCGCCGCGCAGGCCGACCCAGGCGGTGAACGCGATCTCGCGCGCGGGGAAGCGGAACGGCGCGAGGCAGCCCACGACCGCGACGGGCCGCGCCACGAACACGAGGAAGAGCGCGAGGCCGAGCCCGGGCAGCGCCACCCCGAGGAGCCGCGCGGGATCCGCGAGCAGGCCGAGGACGAGGAACATCGCCACCTGGCTGAACCAGGCCATCGCGTCGTGGACGCGCACGAGGCCGGTGCGGTACGGGAGCGGGCCGTTGCCGAGCACCACCGCGGCGACGTAGACGGCGAGGAACCCGCTGCCCTGGAGGAGCGTCGCGGCGCCGAAGGCGAGGAAGGCGATGGCGAGCGTGAGCACCGGGTACAGTCCGCCCGCCGCGAGCCGCGCGCGCCCGAGCACGAACCGGCTGGCCCGGCCGACCGCCCAGCCGACGCCGAGCCCGACGGCGAGCTGCACCGCGGCGCCGATCGCCATCCGCCAGCCCGGGGTCGTTCCCTCCGCGAGCGCGTGCGTGAACCCGAGGGTGAGGATGACGGCCATCGGATCGTTCAGGCCCGACTCGATCTCGAGCACGTGCGCGACGCGCCTGCGGACCTGGATGCGCGCGCTCCGCAGGACCGAGAAGACCGCGGCGGCGTCCGTCGAGGAGACGATGGCGCCGAACAGCCCCGCCTGCAGCCACGGCACGCCGAGCGCGCGGGCGCCGAGCGCGCCGAGGAGCGCGGTGACGGCCACGCCGGCGGTCGCGAGGAGGCCCGCCGGCGCGATCACGCGGCGGACGCTCTCCGCGGGCGTGGAGAGGCCGCCGTCGAACAGGATGAGGACGAGCGCGACGGTGCCGGCGCGGAACGCGAGCCGGTAATCCTCGAAGCGGATCCCCCCCACCGTGCCCGCGGCGATCCCCACGAGCAGGAACAGGAGGGCGACCGGGACCCCCATCCGCCCGGACGTGCGCGAGGCGAGCGCGCTCACCGCGAGGAGGATGCCCGTCGCGACGAGCGCGACCGCGGTCGGGAAGGGCTCGACGGAGGGCACGCGCGCGGCAGCGTAGACGATCTCACGGCGCAGCGGTCGTGGTCGGGGTCGGGGTCGCGGTCGAGGTCGGGGTCGAGGTCGGGGTCGAGGTCGAGGTCGGGGTCGAGGTCGCGGTCGCGGTCGCGGTCGCGGTCGGGGTCGCGGTCATCCGCGTTGACAACCCCCGCCCGGTCGCGGAAAAGAAGCGTTTCATGAAGAGCGTGCGCGAGAACACGAGGAAGGGTCGGCGGCCGAGCGCGGCAGCGTCCGAGCCCCGGGTTATTCCGGAGTCGAAGGAGGCGGCGCCGGTCGGCAAGGATCTGACGCCCGTCGTCGGCGGGAACCTCCGGCGCCTCCGCGGCCAGCGCTCGCTCTCGCTCGAGCGGCTGTCGCAGCTCTCGGGCGTCTCGCGGGCGATGCTCGGCCAGATCGAGCTCGGCCAGAGCGCGCCCACCATCAACGTGCTCTGGAAGATCTCGTCGGCGCTCGGGGTGCCGTTCTCCGCCCTCATCACCGCCCGCGGGACCCCCGGCCCGCACGTGCTCCGCGCGGAGAACGCGAAGCTGCTCACGAGCCACGACGGCTCCTTCTCCTCGCGGGCCCTGTTTCCGTTCGACGAGCCGCGCCGCGTGGAGTTCTACGAGCTGCGCCTCGCGCCCGACGGGCTGGAGCGCGCGGACGCGCACAACCCCGGGACCGTCGAGAACCTCGTCGTCGCGTCGGGCTCGGTCGAGATCGAGGTCGGCGCGCGCAGGGAGGTCCTCGCCGCCGGCGACGCCATCGTGTTCGAGGCCGACGTGCCGCACGTGTACCGCAACCGCGCGCACGGCGAGACGGTCATGTACCTCGTGATGACGTACGCCGACACTGTCGGATGAGGTCGGCGCAGGCGCCCCCCACCGCGGCGACGCCACGTCGTGGTACTGCTGGGACGGTCCCGGCGTGCGATCCTCCGCTACGCCATCCTCGGGGAAGGATCATCCTGAAGAAGACCGGAGAGCTCGTCGTCGAGCGTGGCCTCGCCACGCCCGAGCAGGTCGAGAAGGCGCTCGTCGAGGGGCGCGCCCGCGGCGAGCCCCTGTGCACGCGGCTCCTCGCGGCCGGCGTCGACGAGGGCGAGCTCGTGTCCGTGCTGTCGGAGAAGCACGGCGTGCCCGGCGTCGACCTCTCCCGCACCGCGATCGCGCTCGAGCTCCTCGACCTCATCCCGCGGGCGGTCGCCGAGGGCGACCTCATCCTGCCGCTCTCGCTCGAGGGCGACCGGCTGCACCTCGCCATGGCGCGGCCGAACGACGAGCGCGTCCTCGCCGAGGTGCGGTTCGTCACCGGGCTGGAGGCGTCGCCGTACGTGGCCTGTCGCGGCGCGCTCCTTCGCGACCTCAACGAGGCGTACGCGGCGCGCGCGCGCGGCGTGCAGCTCTGGCGCGGCAACGCCTGCGTGTCCGGGACGCCGCACATCGAGGCAGCGATCGGCGGCGCGGACGTGGTCGACGCCACCGACGAGATCCCGGACGCCGAGATCGTCATCGAGATCGAGACGGAGCCCGCCGCCCCGGAGCGCCAGGGGAAGGGCCCCGTCGTCCTCGTCGTCGACGACGAAGCCGAGATCCGGAAGCTCGTCGAGAAGACCCTCGTCTCGAAGGGCTACGAGGTGGTCGTCGCGCAGGACGGCGCGGACGGCCTCGAGAAGGCCGAGCGGCTCGCGCCGGATCTCGTCCTGCTCGACGCGATGCTCCCCAAGGTGCACGGGTTCGAGGCCTGCCGGCGCATCAAGGCGAGCCCGCGCACGCGCCACGTGCCGGTCGTGATGATGACGGCCATCTTCCGCGGCTGGCGCTTCGCGCAGGACGCGAAGGAGTCGTACGGCGCGGTGGACTACATCGAGAAGCCGTTCCGGCTCGACGACCTCCTGCGCCGGGTGGAGGCGGCGCTGCTCTCGGGCGGCGCGCCGACGTCCGAGGCCACCGACGAGGGCGCGCTCGATCCGCGCGTCCGGCACGCCAAGGAGCTGCTCGCCGCGGGCCGCATCGCGGAGGCGATCTGCGCGCTCTCCGAGGCGGTGCACGCCGACCCGCACTCCGCCGATGCGCAGTTCCAGCTCGGCCGCGCGCTCAAGGCCGGCGGGGACGCCTTCGGCGCCATGACCGCGCTCGAGCGCGCCGCGGAGCTCGCGACCGGCCACCTCGCCGCGCTGCGGGCGCTCGCGACCGTGTACGAGGAGACGGGCTTCCGCCGGAAGGCGGCGGAGGTCCTCGAGCGCGCGCTCCCCGCCGCTCCCGACGACGCCGCGCGGTCGGCGATCCGCAGGGACCTGCTCCGGCTCATCGCCTGACGGCCGCCCGGTCACCGAGCCGGCGGACCGCTTTCTTTGCTTTCCGCCGGGCGCGCGGACCATCCGCGAGGATGGGCCCGTACGAACCGTTCGCCGCGCTCGCGGTGGCCGCGGGCGCCGGGCTCCTCATCGGGCTCGAGCGCGAGCGGGCGAAGCCGTCCGACGAGGCGAGGCTCTCGTTCCTGGGCGGCGCCCGCACGCACCCCTTGCTCGCGCTCGTGGGGGGCGTCGCGACGCTGGCGGCGCGCGACGTCGGGATCGTCGCGGTGGCGATCCCCTTCGGCGCGCTCGTCATGCTCCTCGG
>DASSQM010000128.1:0-8530 GCA_035702465.1 Anaeromyxobacter sp.
TTGCACCTGTTCTCGACGCACCCGCCCATCGAGGAGCGCGTGCGGCGGCTCCGCGAGATGAAGCGGGGGATGCGGGTCACGTAGCTCCTAGATGCTCCCGGAGCAGACGGCGCCGCTCGTCGTGTCGAGCGTGAACGGCACCGCCGTTCCCTGCTTGTTGATGACGTGCACCTGGTAGACGTCGGGCGCCACGCTGAACTGGCACGTCACCGTCGCGCACGCCTGCGCCGCGCAGCTCGATTTGTCCGTGCAGACGTCCCAGCGCGTGTCGAGGAAGATGTCCTTCGTCGCGATGGCGTGCAGGTCGGGCGTGCACGTCGGATCCGTATGGCTGCACGCCTCGCACAGGTTGAGGCGGATCTGGACCTGCTGCGGCGCGGGCGCGCTGCACGCGCCGTTCATGTTCTGATTCTCGGCGTTCGCCGAGGTGCTCGGGCAGCTGTCACTCCCCCCGCACCCGACGGCGAGGAGCGCCGCGCCGGCGGCGGCGGCGATCGCGATCCTGGTCCTCATGTCGTTCCCCCTCCTCCCATCACGGCACGAGCACGACCTTCCCGAACTGCGCGCGCTCGGACAGCAGGCCCTGCGCGTTCCGCGCCTCCGACAGCGGGAGCACGCGGTCCACCACGGGGCGGAGCTTCCCCTCCCCCACGAACCGGAGCACGTTCAGCAGATCCGCCGCGGTCCCCATCGTCGAGCCGAGGATCGAGATCTGCCGGAAGAAGACGTGGCGGAGATCGGTGAGCGGGTCGAAGCCCGTCGTCGCGCCCACCGTCGTGATCCGGCCGCCGAGCGCCACGGAGAGGATCGACTTCTCCCAGGTGCTCTTCCCGACGTGCTCGAACACCACGTCGGCGCCCTTGCGCTCGGTGATGCGCCGCACCTCCTTCGAGAAGTCCTGCTTCTCGTAGTTGACGACCTCGTCGGCGCCGAGCCCCTTCGCCTTCTCGAGCTTCGCGTCGGAGCCGGCGGTGGCGATGACGCGCGCGCCGAGGAGCTTCGCGATCTGCACCGCCGCGACGCCCACGCCGGACCCGGCGGCGTGCACGAGCACGGTCTCGCCCGGCCGCACGTTCGCGCGCTGCACGAGCGCGTGCCACGCGGTCATGAACGTGAGGGGCACCGCGGCCGCCTCCTCGAACGAGAGGCGCGCCGGCTTCGGCAGGACGTGCCGCGCGGAGATGGCGATCTTCTGCGCCTGCCCGCCCGAGACGTGCTCCCCCAGGATCGAGAACTTGCGGCACAGGTTCTCGTGCCCCGAGAGGCACTGCTCGCAGCGGCCGCAGCCGAGGCTCGGGTTCAGGACCACCGCGTCGCCGACCTTCACGCCCTCGGCGCCCGGCCCGACCGCCTCGACGACCCCCGCGACGTCGGAGCCGAGCACGTGCGGGAAGGAGAGCACGAGCCCCTGCCAGCCCTTGCGCACCCAGATGTCGAGGTGGTTGAGGGCGGCCGCCTTGACCGCGACGAGCACCTGGCCCGGACCGGGCTTCGGGTCGGGCAGGTCCTCGACGTTCACGACCTCCGGGCCGCCGTGGGAACGGATCGCTACCGCCTTCATGGCGCCTCCGTGCGGTTCTAGAGAAAGAGGAGGATCGGAGGTTAGCGGGGAGGCCCTGCGCTTGCCAGCGACATCGCGAGGCGGGTACACCTGCGAAGGGGGCGGGCGCGGAGGACCGCTGCAGATCGAGACGGTCGCGGTCGTGGGGGCGAGCGAGTCGGGCACGGCGTGCGCGGTCCTCGCCGCGCTGGCGGGCTGCGCGGTGCGCGTCTTCGACGCGTCCGACGCGGCGCTCGACCGCGCGTTCGAGTCGGTGCGCCGCCGCGTGGAGCTGGCGTTCGCGGCGGGGACGATCACGCGCACCGAGCGGCAGCGCATCCTCGACGGCGTCCTCTTCACTCCGGACCTCGACGAGGCGCTCACCGGCGCGGACCTCGCGGTGGACGCGACCGTCGCGCCGGTCGAGCACCTCCACGCGCACCTCGCCGGGGCGCTCCGCGCGACGGCGGCGATCGCGGCGGCGCGCCGCGCGGCCGCGGAGGAGATCGCGTCCGCGTTGCCGCAGCCCGGGCGCGTGCTCGCGCTCGAGCTCACCGACGCTCACGGCCCGGTGCCGCGCCTGGACGTCTTCCCCGCCGCGGGCACGAGCGCCCATGTGCTCGAGCGCGCACGCGCGTTCGCGGCGCGGGTCAACGGCGCCTCGCGCACGTCCGCGCCGGCGCTGCGCGCGGGGGCGGCGTGATCGTCCGCGTGGACGTGGTGCCGCTCCTGCTCGAGGCGCGGCGCGTGCTCGTCGCCGAGGTCATCGGCGGGTATCACGGGCAGGCTCAGCTCGGCCGCTGGTGGCTGCCGTCGGCGCCGCTCGGCGAGGGCGAGCAGCCGGGCAACGCCGCGGCGCGGATCGTCCGCGAGCAGCTCGGGCTCGGCCTCGAAGCCGCGGTGGTCGTCGGGACGCGCCAGGCGCGCGTCGGCCCGGACTGGCACCTTGCGCTCGCCGTCGCGGGGGAGGTCTCGGGCGACTCGCCGCAGCCCGGGCCCCCGGTGTCCGGGTACGCCGCGCGAACGCTCGCCGAGCTGCCCGACCAGCTGGGGTTCTGGCACCGGGACGACGTGGCGATCCTGGTTGCCCGCTACGAGCGGCTCCGCGCGTGACCGCCCTGTCGCCCTGCCCGCCGGAGCCTTGCTCCGCCGGAGGCGCCCCACTAAAGCACCCCGCGGAGGTCGGGTTCGTATGACCATCCCGATGCTGGCCATGCTCCTCGGATCCGCCGCGGTGAAGGTGGGCGACAAGGCGCCCGAGTTCACGCTCCCCGACACGGCGGGGAGCCCGGTCGCGCTCTCGAAGCTGCTCGAGAGCGGCCCGGTGATCCTCGCCTTCTACCCGAAGGCGTTCACCTCGGGTTGAACGCGCGAGGTCCAAGCGTACCGGGACCGGTACGCAGACGTCGTCGGGAAGGGCGCGCAGGTCGTGGGCATCTCCACGGACTCGGTCGAGACGCAGAAGAAGTTCAAGGACGAGTACAAGCTGCCGTACCCGCTCCTCTCCGACCAGGGCGGCAAGGTCGCGAAGAAGTACGGTGGGACGATCCCCGTGGTGGGGCTCGCGAACCGGGCGACGTTCGTCGTCGCGAAGGACGGGACCATCAAGGAGATCGTCACCGGGAGCGACGCGATCGATCCCGCGGGCGCGATCTCGTCGTGCCCGGTGCACAAGAAGAGCTAGGGGGCCGTCATGAAGCTCGTCGACTCGCTGGTCGCCGGTTTCCGGCGCCGGCTCCTCGGCATCTCCGCGGAGGAGATCCGCTACACGTTCGAGGACGTGCGCAAGGAGATCCGCGCCGTGCGTGCGGAGCTGAAGGACGAGCTCGCGGCGGTGCGGAAGGACATCGATTCGCTGCCGTCGAGGCAGGATCGCGCGAAGGGGCCCGAGATCCCGGTCGCCGAGGCGTAGCGCCCGTCGTTCCGCCCTCAGGTCGGAACGCCATCCTCCACGATCACGCGCCGCACGACGGCCTCGCCGTCGCCCGCCCGCACGCGCTCCCCTTCCCTCCACTGCGCGCGGCGCAGGTATCCGAGGCCGATCCTTCCCTCCGGCGTCTCCGCCGCGCTCGTCACGACCCCGACCTCCTGCCCGTTCACCGCGAGCGGCGCGCCCGGGCCCGCGCCGCCAGGGAGCGCGAGCTGGACGAGCCCGCGCTGGAGGTGACCGCGCGCCGTCGCGCGGAGCACGACCTCCTGGCCGGTGTAGCAGCCCTTCGTGAACGAGATCGCGGCGCGGGTGAGCCCGGCCTCCATCGGGAGGCGCGTCGCGTCCATGTCCGCGCCGAACCGCGCGAAGCCCCCGAGGATGCGGAGCGCGTCGAGGTCGTCCTCGCCGAGCGGCGTCGCACCCTGCTCGACGGCGGCGGCCCGGAACGGCTCGGCCCCGGCCGCGGGCAGGAGGAGGTCGATGGCCGGGGCGCCGCGCCGCTCGTTCGCGACGCGCCGCGCCCCGGCGGCGCTCGCCACGCTCGCGGCGAGCCTCGCCGCGGCGGCGGGGCCGAGCATCGGCACGAGGCGGAGCGACGGGGACAGGTCCTCGAACGCCACGTCGTCCATGATGACGAACTTCTCGAGGTGCGCCCGCGCCTCCGCCGCCGCGCGCGCGTCGAGCACGAGGAGGAGGCCGTCCGCCTCGACGAGCACGTGCGCGTCGGCGAGGAGGTGGCCCTTCGCGTTCAGCACGGCCGCGTACGCCGACGCGCCGGGCGCGAGCCGGTTCAGGTCCTGCGTCGTCATGCGGTGCAGGTAGTCCTGCGCGTCCCTGCCGGTGGCGCGCAGGATCGCGGGCGCGAGCACGGGACCGACGGCCCAGCCCTCGCGCGCTGCGCGGAGGTTCTCGGCGGAGATCATCCCGTCGATCCTATCGGGGCTCGCCCGGCGGCGCAGCCCCGCCCTCACTCGACGACGACCACCACCTTGCCGCGCGCGTGCCCCGCCGCGAGGTATCGCACCGCCTCGGCGGCGTCGGCCAGCGCGTACCTCCTGTCCACGACGGGCTTCACCTTGCCCGTGTCGACGAGATCGCGGACCAGGGTGAGGTCCTTCTGGCCGAGCCTCGCGAACATCGTGCGCATGCGCTGGCTCACGAACGGAGACAGCGCGAACGCCCCGACGGCGCGCGGCAGCGGATCGAGCCAGGCGCCCGGCGGCCCGCCGACCATCACGTACCTGCCGCTGCGGCGGAGCACGCGTCGCACCTCGAGCAGCGGATGGTTTCCCACGTTGTCGACCAGCACGTCCCAGCGATCGGCGCTCTTCGTGAAGTCCTCGCGCGCGTAGTCGACGACGCGATCGGCGCCGAGCGACCGGACCAGCTCCACGTTGCGCGCGCTGCACACCCCCGTGACGTGCGCGCCCGATGACTTCGCGATCTGCACCGCGAACACGCCGACGCCACCGGACGCGCCGTTGACGAGCACCTGCTGTCCGGGCCGGACCGACCCCTCGTCGCGGATCGCCTGCAGCGCGGTGATCGCCGCCACCGGGAGGCTCGCCGCCTCCTCGAACCCGACGCGCGCCGGCTTCCGCGCGACGGCCCGGTCCTCGCGGACGCACACGTACTCGGCGAGCGTCCCCTTCGCCGTCGCGCCGAACACCTCGTCGCCGCGCGCGAACCGGGTCACGCTCGCGCCGGCCGACTCGATCGTCCCCGCGAAGTCGACGCCGAGCAGCGTCTGCCGCGGGGCGCGGAGCCCCATCGCGATCCGCGCCACGTACGGCGTGCCCCTCACGAAGTGCCAGTCGAGCGGATTGACCGACGCCGCGCGGACGCGGACGAGGAGCTCGTCGGCGGCCGGGACGGGCTTCGGCACGTCCTCGAGCCGGAGGACGTCCGGCGAGCCGTATGCGCGGTGGACGATGGCCTTCATCTCGCCGGCGGCATCCTACGTCACCGCCGCTCCGCGAGGATCACCCCCGCGACCACCATCGCCCCGCCGCTCACGAACGGCGCGGTCAGCGACTCGCCGTACATCAGCCAGGCGAGGAGCGCGGTCAGGACCGGCTGCAGGTTCGACCACACGGCGACGCGGCTCGCGTCGGCCCGGGCGAGCGCCCAGTAGTAGATGAGCCAGGCGACGATGCTGGTCATGACCACGAGGTAGAGCAGCGCCGCGAGGCCGAGCGTCGAGAGGCGCGCGAAGCGATCCGGGTGCAGGAACGCGAGGCCGACGGGGGCGCACAGGACGGTCCCCGCGACGAGCGTGACCGATCCCGTCGCGAGCCCGCCGTACCGCGCCGCGTACGCCTTTCCGCCGATCGCGTACACGGCCCAGGCGATCACGGCGAGCAGGATGAGCAGGTCTCCCACGAGCGCGTCGCGCGCGCCGCCGAGGCCGAGGACGCCCCGGCCTGCGAGCACCACCACGGTGCCGGCGAACGCGACGGCGATCCCGGCCACCTTCTGGACGGTGGCGCGCTCGCGGCCGCGCAGCCACTCGATGAGCAGCACGAACACGGGCGTGAGGGCGTACAGCAGCGCCGCGTGCCCCGGCGTCGAGAGCGCGAGGCCGGCCAGGAAGAGCACCTGGTTCACCGCGACGGCGAGGACGCCGAGCCCCGCGAGCGCGGGCAGGTCGCTGCGGCGGATGGACGGGCGGAGCTTCACGAGCAGCGCCGCGTGCACCACGGACGCGAGCGCGAACCGCACGAGCGCGAGCTCGACGGGCGAGATCTCCGCGAGCGCGCGCTTGCCGGCGATGTACGTCCCGGCCGACAGCGCCGAGTGAACGAACATGAGGAGGTGGAGCACGGAGCGGCGAACTGTAGCCGACGGCGCCGGCCCGCGCGAGCGGCGAGCGCGATCAGCGCGCGAGCTTCTCCGCCGCCCACTCCGCCGCCGCGCGCACGCCGGGAAACGGGCTCGCGAGGTGCGCGCGGACGGCGTCGAGCCTGCGCCTCGCGCCGGAGCGGCCGGCGGCGAGGAGGGCGTTCCTGAGCAGGCCGTCGTAGCGCGCGCGGGCGAGCGCCGTCCCGTAGAAGCGGCGGCGGTACTCGTCCTCCGTGAGCGCGAGCACCTCGTCGACCGCCAGCGCGTCCTGCCCGCGCCGCGGGGCGAGCTCGGGGTCGGCGGACGGCGCGAGCCTGCGGTTCCAGGGGCAGGCGGTCTGGCACTCGTCGCAGCCGAACATCCACCGCCCGAGCCGGCCCGCCATGTCGGCGGGGATGTCGCCGCGCCGCTCGATGGTCCAGAACGAGATGCAGCGCCGGGCGTCGACGAGCCCGGGCTCCGGGATGGCGCGCGTCGGGCAGGCGGGGAGGCAAGCGTCGCACGAGCCGCAGCGCTCCGCGTGCGGCGCGTCCGGCTCGAGGTCGCGGTCGACGAGCACGGTGCCGAGCACGACCCAGCTCCCGTACGTCTCGGTGATGAGGCAGCCGTTCTTCCCGACCCAGCCGACGCCGGCGCGCTCGGCCCAGGCCTTCTCCATCACGGGCGCGATGTCCGACGACGGGAACGTCCGCGCGCCGGGATCGCGCGCGCCCATCTCGGCGACGAGCGCGGCGAGCTTCCGCTTCATGACGGCGTGGTAGTCGCGGCCGCGGGCGTACCGGGCCACCGCGCCCTCGGCGGGGTCGGGCGCATCGCCGGCGTGGTACGAGAGCGCCACCACGACGACGCTCCGCGCGCCGGGGACGAGGCGCGAGGGGTCGAGCCGCAGGGCGCGCTGGCTCCGCAGCCACGTCATGTCCGCATCGCCGCCGAGGTCGAGCATGCGGTCGAGCGACGACGGGTCGAGGGGAGCCGCGCGAGCGATGCCGCAGAGGTGGAAGCCCGCGCGGCGAGCGGCGGACTTCACGAACGCGGCGTCGAGGTCCGGCACGGGGAGGTCTTAACGCGGGGATGGGCGGGGCTCCAAAGGGTACCGACCGCGACCCCGACCTCGACCCCGACCTGTCCCGCCCCGCCGAAAAATGGACGCGATCGATATCGCTCTTACGATGGCTCGATATGGCGCGACGCCTCGAGCTTCACTCGTGGGACGGGCTGCCCGGGACCGCCGAGCGGGGGCGCGGCTGGGCGCTCGTGCACGGCGACTGCCTCGCCGCGCTGGAGTCGCTCCCGCCCCACTCGGTGGACCTCGCCTTCGCCGATCCGCCCTACATGCTCTCGAACGGCGGCACCACGTGCCAGAGCGGGCGGCGCGCGAGCGTGAACAAGGGCCGCTGGGACGCCTCGCAGGGCGTCGCCGAGGACCACGCGTTCCAGTCGCGCTGGCTCGGCGCCGTCCGGCGTGTGCTGAAGCCGACGGGCACGCTCTGGGTCTCCGGCACGCAGCACGTCATCTTCTCGATCGGGTTCGCGATGCAGGAGCTCGGCTACCACCTCCTCAACACCGTCACCTGGTACAAGCCGAACGCCTCGCCGAACCTGGCGTGCCGCTTCTTCACGCACTCGACGGAGCTCCTCCTGTGGGCGAGCCCGTCGCGCGGGCGGCCGCTCCGGCACCGGTTCAACTACCAGGCGATGAAGGCTGCGAACGGCGGCAAGCAGATGCGCGACCTCTGGGCCATCTGCGAGGCGCCCGCCGCGGGCGGCGAGCAGGTGATCTGGCCGCTCCCCACGCCCGCGCCCCGCGAGAAGCTGCACGGCCGCCACCCCACGCAGAAGCCGATCGCGCTGCTCGAGCGCGTCCTCGCGGCGAGCGCCGCGCCGGGCGACCTCGTCCTCGATCCGTTCTCCGGCTCCGGGACGACCGGCGTGGCGGCGCTCCGCGCCGGCTGCCGCTTCCTCGGCGTCGAGCGCGACGCCGGATACGTGGACCTCGCGGCGCGCCGCCTGCGCGAAGAGGACGCGCTCGGCGCGGTCCGCTCGCCCTGAGCGCCTCGAAGCTTCGTTTCCCCACACGAACTGGCCCTCCGCGGCGATTGCCGCCTCCAGGGTCGCGTGGTAGGAACCGGTTGCCGTGAGAGGGCCGCCCCCCCGACATCCCGAACAGCCGCAGGAGCAGCTCCCCGCGGTCGAAGGGATCATCCAGGACGCCGCCGATC
>DASSQM010000129.1:0-2081 GCA_035702465.1 Anaeromyxobacter sp.
GCCGCCGGCCATCCCCTCCCCCCGGCGGCAGCCGGGGGAGAGGGTGCGGGTGAGGGGCCGCGGCGCCCGAAGCCCCTCGCCGGGGCGCGCAGTTTGGGTTGCGGCGCAGCGGCCGCCCGAAGAGGTTCCGGGCGCGTGCACGGTGAAGGGAGCGACGCCTGAGAACCGACGAATCCACCACCGGCCTCGCCGGCGCCCGCGCCGCCGAGGCCGAGCGCTTCGCGGAGGAGGTGCGGGCGGGGCTCGCGCGCACGCGCAAGGCGCTGTCGCCGAAGTGGCTGTACGACGCGCGCGGCGGGGCGCTCTACGAGCTCATCTGCGTGCAGCCGGAGTACTACCCGCCGCGCGTCGAGGCGGGCATCCTCGCGGGGGCCGCCGGCGAGATCGCGGCCGCGATCGGGCCGGGCGCGCTCGTCTTCGAGTACGGCGCGGGCATCGCGCGGAAGTCCGTGCGGCTGCTCGAGACGCTGGAGCGGCCGGCGGCCTACGTCCCGGTGGACATCTCGCCGGAGTCGCTGCGGGAGGCCGAGGCGGCGGTGCGCGCGCGCTTCCCGAGCCTCGCCGTGCGTCCGGTGGTGGCCGACTTCACGGCGCCCGTGCGCCTGCCGCTCGACGACCTCGCGTGCGCGCGGCGCGTCTCGTTCTTCCCGGGGTCGACGATCGGCAACTTCGACCCGCCCGACGCCGTCGCGCTGCTCGCGCGCATGGCGCGCGACGCCGGCCCGGGCGGCGGGCTCCTCATCGGCGTCGACGCGCCGAAGGACGCCGAGGCGCTCGTGCGCGCTTACGACGACGCCCGCGGCGTGACCGCGGCGTTCGACCTGAACCTGCTCGCGCGCATGAACCGCGAGCTCGGCGGCACGTTCCGCCTCTCCGCGTTCCGGCACCGGTCGATCTGGGATGCGATCCGCTCGCGCGTCGAGATGCACCTCGTCTCGCTCGAGGACCAGGACGTGTCGGTCGCCGGCGGGACGTTCCGCTTCGCCGCGGGCGAGACGATCCACACCGAGAGCGCGTACAAGTGGGATCCCCGCGCGTTCGACGCGATCGCGGAGGCCGCGGGCTGGCGGCCCGACCGCAGGTGGACCGACGACCGCGGGTGGTTCTCGGTCCTGCTCTACCGCGCGACGTAGGGCGCCCCGGCGACGCGCCATGGCGAGGCGCCGGACCGCACGGGAGATGGAGGCCGAGGCGGCGGCGCGGTCCGTCCGGGCGGTCCGGGAGAGGGCCGCCGAGCCCGTCCGCTCGGAGCCCATCCTCATGCTGCGCCGCCGCGGCCTCGATCCGCGCCCGTCTCCGCCCGACGTGCCGTTCGATCCCGATCCCCCGCCGTCCCTCGCCGACGCTCTCGAGTCCCGCCTCTCCCACTACGCGTTCCGCCTCTTCCTGCGCGGCGCCATCCTCCGCCCCGCCGGCTTCGCCCCCGCGCAGGCGACGCAGTACCTCGCCGCCGCGAAGGCGCGCGAGATGGCGGAGGCGTGCGTCGGCCTCGGCCTCGCCGAGCGGCTCCCGCGCGGCCGCTACCGCCTCGTGCGGCCGGCGCGCTCGTTCGGCGGCACGCTCGAGTGGTGGCTCGCGCGCGAGCTCGAGCGAAGGCTCGGCTTCGAGGTGGCGACCGGCGTCCGCTCCGGCGCGCCGGGCGTGGGCGGCGACCTCGACGTCGTCGCCGCGGGGGAGGGGAAGCTCCTGTACGTGGAGGCGAAGTCGTCCCCGCCGAAGCACGTCTCCGCCGCGGAGGTGGGCGCGTTCCTCCGCCGCGTCCGCGCCGTGCGCCCGGACGTGGCGCTCTTCGTCGTCGACACCGCGCTGCGCCTCTCGGACAAGATCCTGCCGATGTTCGCCCGCGCGCTCGCCGCCTCCGGCGCGCCGCCGCCCCGCCGCGTCTTCCGCGAGACGTGGGCGCTGACGCCGCACCTCTATGCCGTGAACGCGAGGGAGGACCTCGTGGAGAACGTGTGCCGGGCGATCGCGGAAGGGCTGGCGGCGCTGGCGCCGGAGGTGCCGTGAGGGAAGGGCGGGTTCGCGACCGGGATCCGGGATCCGGGATCCGGGTCGGGGTCGGGGTCGGGGTCGGGGTCGGG
>DASSQM010000130.1:0-3873 GCA_035702465.1 Anaeromyxobacter sp.
CATCTACGTGCCGTCGGAGGGCGAGGCGGAGGCGGCGCTCGCGCTCGGGCGCCGCGAGTTCCGGTTCGTGGTGGCGCGGCTGGAGGCGGGCCGCTCCCCGGCAATCGGCCTCGACGTGCTCGCCCAGGCCGCGACGCTGCCGTCCTTCGAGGGATCGATCCCCCTCGCCGGCGAGGGGATGCGCCTCGACTACGCGGCCGCCCCCGTCGAGGCGTCGTTCGCGCGGTACCGCGGGCGCTGGCACGTCCCGCACAGCGCGGCGTGGGCGTCCGAGTCCGACCGCCCCGTCGCCGCGACCGCCGGCCGGCTTCGCTTCACGATGGGCGTGGCGCCGGCCGTGGTCGCCTCGGTCGAGGGCGAGGCGCTGAAGATGTGGCGCCGGGGGGACCTTCTCGTCGCCGGTGAGGCGGGGATCGGCTGGCAGGCGCTCGACCGGACCGCGCTGTTCAGCCTCTCCGTGCGGTGGAACGCGTACACGCGGCGCGGCCTCCTTCCGGCCACGACCGAGGAGGCCTCCGAGGTGCTGCTCGTGGCCGGCGCGACGCTGGCGCTGTAGGACCCGTCTCCACACCGGTGCGCCCTGCTCCGACCGCGATCTCGACCCCGACCTCGGCGCCGGCCCGGGGAATGTCCGCCCGCGCCCGAGCGCTAATCTTGTCGCGAGCCCTCGCTTCCTGATAAACCGCCAGGGTCCCGAACCCCCAGGAGTCTCGGCACCATGAAGCACGTCAATTGGGTCATCGCCCTCGTCGTCGGAGTCGCCATCGGCTTCTTCACGCGCGGCTCGATCGACGGCGGCGGCCGGCAGGCCGTGCGGCCGTCCCCTGCGGCACCGCGCCCGCAGCCGCGGCCGACCGAGGACCCGCGCGCCGTGTATCGCGTGCCGGTCGAGGACTCGCCGGCGCGCGGGCCGGCCGACGCGCTCGTCACGATCGTCGAGTCCTCCGACTTCGAGTGCCCGTTCTGCAAGCGCGCGTACCCGACCGTGAAGCAGCTCGAGGAGGCGTACGCCGGCAAGGTGCGGGTCGTCTTCAAGCACAACCCGCTCCCGTTCCACCCGCGGGCGATGCCCTCCGCCGTCGCGTCGGAGGAGGCGCGCGCGCAGGGCGGCGACGCGAAGTTCTGGGCGATGCACGACGCGCTGTTCACCGCGCCGTCGCTCGACGACGCCGCGCTCGCGAAGGCCGCCGCCGACGCCCGCGTCGACGCCGCGAAGGTGAAGGACGCGGTCGCGGCCGGGAAGTACAAGGACCGCATCGAGCGGGATCAGCGCCTCGCGCAGTCGCTCGGCGCGTCCGGCACCCCGACCTTCTTCATCAACGGGCGGAAGCTCGTGGGCGCGCAGCCATACGAGGCGTTCCGCGCCGTCGTCGACGAGGAGCTCAAGAAGGCCGAGACCATGGTGAAGGACGGCGTGCCGGCCGCGCAGGTGTACGCGCGGATCATGGACCGCGCCGCGTCCGCTCCGGTGCTCGTGCCGGGCGCCACGCCGCCGCCTTCCGCCGGGCAGCCGCCCGCGCCGCAGCAACAGGCCGCCGGTCCCGCCGCGGCGCCTCCCGCCGTCTACCGCGACGTGAAGTTCCGCGCCGACGATCCGGCGCGCGGCCCCTCGTCGGCGGAGCTCACCATCGTCCTCTTCTCCGACTTCCAGTGCCCGTTCTGCGCGCGCGTCGAGCCGTCGCTCGCGAAGCTCGAGGAGACCTTCCCCGGCAAGGTCCGGCTCGTGTGGAAGCACCAGCCGCTGCCCATGCACCCGAGCGCGCTCCCCGCCGCGATCGCGTCCGAGGCGGCGCGCGAGCAGGGCAAGTTCTGGCCGCTCCACGACCGGATGTTCCAGAACCAGCAGTCGCTCGACGAGGCGAGCCTCGCCCGGTACGCGAAGGAGGCCGGGCTCGACGTCCCCCGGTTCCAGAAGGCGGTGGCCGCGCGGAAGGGCGAGGCGCGCATCCAGGAGGACCAGAAGCTCGCCGCCTCCGTCGACGCCAACGGCACGCCCACGATGTTCTTCAACTGCCGCCAGGTGGTGGGCGCGCGCCCGTTCGAGCAGCTCAAGGCCGCCGCGGAGGAGGAGCTCAAGAAGGCCGACGCGCTCCTCGGCGGGAAGAAGCCCGACCCCGGCTTCTACGAGCGCGCCTGCAAGGCGAACCTCGCGGCCGCCCCCGCCGCCGCGGCGCTGCCGGCCGGCGCCACGGGAGCGGCCCTCCCCGCGGACGCGTTCGAGATCCGCGCCGACGATCCGGTGCGCGGGAACCCGAAGGCGCCCGTGACGCTCGTCGTCTTCTCCGACTTCCAGTGCCCGTTCTGCGCGCGCGTCGAGCCCACGCTCGCCGAGGTCCAGAAGCAGTACCGCGACAAGGTCCGCCTCGTCTGGAAGCACCAGCCCCTGCCGTTCCACCCGAACGCGCTCCCGGCCGCCGAGGCCGCCGAGGCGGCGCGCGAGCAGGGGAAGTTCTGGGAGATGCACGACCGGCTGTTCTCGGCGCAGCGCGAGCTCTCGCCGGAGACGTACGAGCGCATCGCGAAGGAGATCGGCCTCGACGTGCGGCGCTTCCAGGACGCGACGCGCTCCGGCCGCGCGAAGGGGCGCATCCAGGACGACCAGCGGGTCGCCGGCCGCGTCGGCGCGAACGGCACGCCCACGATGTTCGTGAACGGCGAGAAGGTCGAGGGCGCCGTCCCGTTCGACATGCTGAAGGCCGTCATCGACCGGAAGCTCGCCGCCGTCGCGGCCCGGTGAGCGTTCCGGTCGCCGGCGACGCGTCCGCGGCCCCCGCGCCGGGAACCGCGCGCGCGTTCGAGTTCCTGAACGGCTGGGCGGACCGCATCCTCGTCGTGAGCCTCGCCCGCGCGGCGGAGCGCCGGGCGCGGACGCGGGCGCGGCTCGCCGGGCTCGACTTCCGGTTCCTCGACGCCGTCGACAAGCTCGACCTCGACCGCGCGAAGCTCCTCGCGGACGGCACCTGGGACGAGCGGCGCACGCCGCGCGCGTTCCGCCACAGGGCGGAGATGCCGCTCGGCCACGTCGGCTGCTCGCTCTCGCACCGGACCATCTACGCGCAGATGGTCGAGCACGGCTGGCGCCGCGTCGTGGTCCTCGAGGACGACGTGGTCCCGGGCGCGCTCGACCTCCTCCCCGCCGCGCTCGGCCAGCTCCCGGAGTCGTGGGAGCTCTGCTACCTCGGCTACCTCGGCAACGACGCCGTGACGCCGCGCGCGCGCCTGAAGCGCGCCCTCTACCTCGCGCTCGCGCCGCTCGGGCTCTCGCGCTGGCGGCCCGGCGAGGCCCTCCGGCTCCTCCCGCGCCCGTTCTCGCCGAACCTGCGCCGTGCGGGCCGGCACCTCTGCACGCACGCGTACGCGGTGACGCTGGAAGGCGCGCGCAAGCTCCTCGCCGCCCAGACCCCGGTGGCGTTCCGCGCCGACCAGCTCCTCGCGTACCTCGTCCTGCGCGGCAAGATCGAGGCGTACGCGACGCACCCCGTGTTCTTCGATCAGGAGGTGCTCGCCGGCATCCCGCCCGGCGCGGGCGTGCCGCAGTCGTACATCCACGGGTGACGCGGGCCCGCGCGGTCATTCCCCGATCTGCCCCGACACGAGCGCGAGGCCGAGCGCGCCGGCCCCGCCGGACTCGCCGCACAGCTCCCACACCACCACGTCGCCGAGCCCCTTGAACGCGGCGGTGCCCACGCGCCGGAACAGCTCGCCGAGGCGGCCGTCGGGGTGGAAGCACGCGACGAGCGCGAACGGCTCGTCGCCGAACCACCAGCGCGTCCGCATGCCGTCCGGGATCCGCTCCTGCGGGAGCTCGATGCGGCGGACGTCGCGCGCGGGGCCGACCTCCGCGAGGAACGCCTCGAGCGCCTCCTCCGACAC
>DASSQM010000131.1:0-3608 GCA_035702465.1 Anaeromyxobacter sp.
CGCGGCCCGCGAGGCCTCGATCTACACGGGCTGCACCATCGCGGAGTACTACCGCGACATGGGGAAGTCGGTCGCGCTCATGATCGACTCCACCTCGCGCTGGGCGAGCCCGCGGAGCCGTCCGGGCAGCCGCGGTGGGCCGAGCTCGGGCCCGGCCTCCTCGGGAAGATCTACGACGGCGTCCAGCGTCCGCTCGCCGAGCTCGCGGCGCGCCAGGGAGACTTCCTCGGGCGGGGCGCGCGCACCCCCGCGCTCGATCGCGTCCTCCGCTGGGAGTTCGAGCCGCTCGTGCGCCCGGGTGATCCCGTCCGTCCGGGAGCTCGCGTCGGCGTCGCCCGCGCGCGCGGCCACGCCGAGGAGCCCATCCTCGCGCCGCCCGACGCCGACGGGCGCGTGGCGGAGATCTGCGCGACCGTCGCCACGGTGGAGGAGCCGGTCATCCGCCTCGAGGGCGGACGAGCGCTGTTCCTCGCGCAGCAGTGGCCCGTCCGCCGCCGCCGTCCCGCCCGCAAGCGCCTCCCCTCCGACGTTCCGTTCCTCACCGGGCAGCGCGTGCTCGACTGCTTCTTCCCCGTCGCGGTGGGCGGCACGGCGATGGTTCCGGGCGGCTTCGGGACCGGGAAGACGGTGCTCGAGCAGAGCCTCGCGAAGTGGGCCGCGGCAGACATCGTCGTGTACGTCGGCTGCGGCGAGCGCGGGAACGAGATGGCCGAGGTCATCGACGAGTTCCCGCGCCTCGTCGACCCGCGCACCGGCGGCCCGCTCCTCGCGCGTACGGTGCTCGTGGTGAACACCTCGAACATGCCGGTCGCGGCCCGCGAGGCCTCCATCTACACGGGCTGCACCATCGCGGAGTACTACCGCGACATGGGGAAGTCGGTCGCGCTCATGATCGACTCCACCTCGCGCTGGGCGGAGGCGCTCCGGGAGATCTCCGCGCGGCTCGAGGAGATGCCCGGGGAGGAGGGGTACCCGACCTACCTGGCCTCGCGCCTCGCGCGGTTCTACGAGCGGGCCGGGCGCGTGGTGGCGCTCGGCGGCGGCGAGGGCGCGGTGACGATCGTGGGCGCGGTGTCGCCGCCCGGCGGAGACCTCTCCGAGCCGGTGACGCAGTGCTCGCTGCGGGCCACCGGCGCGCTCTGGGCGCTGTCCGCCGACCTCGCCCACCGCCGGCATTACCCCGCCGTCGACTGGGGCATCTCGTTCAGCCTCGACGCCGACCGCGTGCGCGCCTGGTTCGAGCGCGACGCCGGCGCGGGGTTCGGGACGCTGCGCGAGGCGGCCATGTCCCTCCTGCAGCGCGAGCGGGAGCTGCAGGAGATCGCCGAGCTCGTCGGGACCGAGTCGCTCCAGGACCAGGAGCGGCTCGTCCTCGAGACCGCGCGCACCCTGCGCGAGGGCTTCCTCCGCCAGAGCGCGCTCGATCCCGCGGACGCCACCTGTCCCCCCCACAAGACGTTCGAGATGCTGCGGCTGTTCCTCGACTGGCACGAGCGCGCGTCGCGCGCGGTGGCGGCGGGCGTGCCGCTGCGCTCCGTCCTCGACACCGGAGCACCGGCCCGGCTCGCGCGGCTGGCGCAGGTCCCCGCGGCGGACATCGTGGCTCACGCCGCGGCGCTCCGGACCGAGCTGCGCGGCGCCGTCGACCGGCTGGAGGCGGAATGATCCGCGAGCGCAGAGACCTCGTGACCCGCCGCGTCCGCGGCGCACAGGCGATCGCGGGGCCCCTCCTGTTCCTCGAGGCGGTCCCGTCCGCGCGCATCGGCGAGATCGTCCGCATCCAGGCGGGCGGCGAGGAGCGGCGCGGGCAGATCATCGAGCTCTCCGGAGCGCGCGTCGTGGTGCAGGTGCTCGAGGAGACGCACGGGCTCGCGCCCGCGGGGTGCGAGGTGACCCTCACCGGCGAGATCGCGAAGCTCGGCGTCTCGCGCGCGATGCTCGGCCGCGTGCTCGACGGCCTGGGGCGCCCCGCCGACGGCTCGCCGGCGCCCATCGCCGAGGCGCGCCTGCCCATCCACGGCGCGGCCCTGAACGTCACGCGCCGCGCGAAGCCGGAGGACTTCATCGAGACCGGCGTCTCCGCCATCGACGGCATGAACACGCTGGTGCGCGGCCAGAAGCTCCCCATCTTCTCCTGCGCGGGGTTGCCCGCGGCGCGCCTCGCGGCGCAGATCGCGTGCCAGGCGCGGGTGCGCGGCGGCGGACGGTTCGCCGTGGTGTTCGCGGCGATGGGGTCTCCGTTCCGCGAGTACGACGCGTACCTCGCCGCGTTCCGCGACGCGGGCGTGGCCCACCGCACGGTGGTGTTCCTGAACCGTGCCGAGGATCCACCCATCGAGCGGCTCATGACGCCGCGGTGCGCGCTCACCTGCGCCGAGCACCTCGCCTTCGCGCACGGCGAGCACGTGCTCGTGGTGCTCACCGACATGACGAGCTACTGCGAGGCCTTGCGCGAGGTCGCGCTCGCCCGCGAGGAGGTGCCGGGCCGGCGCGGTTACCCGGGCTACATGTACACCGACCTCGCCACGCTCTACGAGCGCGCGGGTCGCATCGCGGGGCGGCCCGGCTCGATCACCCAGCTCCCCATCCTGACGATGCCGGACGACGACCTCACGCACCCCATTCCGGATCTCTCCGGGTACATCACGGAGGGTCAGATCGTGCTGTCGCGCGATCTCGACCGGAAGGGCGTGTACCCGCCCATCGACGTCCTCCCGTCGCTCTCCCGGCTCATGGGGCTCGGTGCCGGAAAGGGCCGCACGCGCGAGGACCACCGCGCCGTGGCGGATCAGCTCTACGCGTTCTACGCACGGGGCCGGGACGTCCGCCGCATGGCTGCCATCGTCGGCGAGGCGAACCTCGGCGACGAGGAGCGCCGTTTCCTCGAGTTCGCGGATCGCTTCGAGCGGGAGCTCGTCGGCCAGGGCGGCGCGTTCCGCTCCATCGAGGAGACGCTCGACCTGGGCTGGAAGCTCCTGTCCGCGTTCCCGGCCGAGGCGCTCACCCGGATCCCGGCGGCGATCGCCGCGGCGCAGGCGGGGAGGAAGGCGCCGTGATCCGGGCCCCCACCACGCGCCTCGGGCTGCTGGACGTCCGCGGGAGGTCCGTCATCGCCGACAAGGGCGCACGGCTCCTGCGCGCGAAGCGGGAGGTCCTCGCCGGCGAGATCTGGAAGATGATGCGCGAGGTGCTGGAGGGGCGCGCGAAGCTCGACGAGGTGCTCCGCGCCGCCGTGAAGGCGCTGGGGCTGGCCGAGGCGCTCGACGGCCAGGACGCGCTCGAGTCGCTCGTGCCCGCCGCGGCGCGCGACGTCCCGGTCCAGGTCACGGTGCGGAGGGTCTGGGGCGTGCCGACGCCGATCGTCGCCGCGCCGCCGCTCGTTCGCGCCGCGGATCGCCGCGGCACGTCGCCGACGAGCTGGGGCCTCGCGGGCGTCGAGGCCGCGCGGCGGCACGAGGAGGCGCTGGAGGTCCTGCTCGGTATCGCCACGCGCGAGAAGCACCTCGTCCGGCTCGGCGAGGAGATCCAGGAGACCTCGCGCCGCGTGAACGCGCTCGAGCAGGTGCTCCTGCCGGCCCTCGCCGCCGAGGCGAGGCGGGTCGAGACCG
>DASSQM010000132.1:0-6216 GCA_035702465.1 Anaeromyxobacter sp.
ACTTCGTGCACCTCATCGAGCGCGCCAAGGAGGCGAAGATCGACTTCGGGCGCCTGCGGGTGGGCATCTTCGGCGCCGAGCCCTGGAGCGACGCCATGCGCGTGCACATCCAGGAGTCGAGCGGGATCCGCGCCCACGACATCTACGGCCTCTCCGAGATCATCGGGCCGGGCGTCGGAGTCGAGTGCCAGCAGCAGGACGGGCTGCACCTCTTCGAGGACCACTTCCTCCCGGAGATCATCGACCCGTCGTCGGGCCAGCCGCTGCCGGACGGCACCGAGGGCGAGCTCGTCCTGACGACGCTCTCGAAGCAGGCGATGCCGATGATCCGCTACCGCACGCGCGACATCACGGCGCTCGTCACCGAGCCGTGCGGGTGCGGGCGGACCATCCGGCGCATGCGCCGCATCGGCCGGCGCAGCGACGACATGTTCATCATCCGCGGCGTCAACGTCTTCCCGTCGCAGGTGGAGGCGGCGCTGCTCCGCGTCGAGGGGACCCTGCCGCACTACCAGATCGTCCTCACGCGCGAGAAGGGCCTCGACGAGATGGAGGTGCAGGTCGAGGTCACCTCGGACGTGTTCTCGGACAAGGTGAAGGCGCTGAAGGAGCTCCAGCAGCGGCTCGAGCACGCCGTCGACCACGTGCTCGGGATCCGCGCGAAGGTCACCCTCGTCGAGCCGCGCTCCATCGCGCGGAGCGAGGGGAAGGCCAAGCGGGTCATCGATCGCAGGAAGATGTAGGACGGGCAGCACGGCGGCCGCCGGAGGCGGCGCGGGAGGACGAGATGGACGTCGCACAGGTGTCGGTGTTCCTGGAGAACCGGACCGGCGGGCTCGCCGACGTCGTCGACGTCCTCGCGAAGAACGGCATCGACATCCAGGCCGTGACGCTCGCGGACATGTCCGACTTCGGCATCCTCCGCATCATCGTGGAGGACGCGGATCGCGCGAAGACGGTCCTCAAGGCGGCGGGCTTCACCGCCGACAAGACGCGCGTCGTGGCGGTCGAGGTCCCGGACCGGCCCGGCGGCCTCTCGGAGACGCTCGCGGTGCTCCGCCGCCAGGGCATCAACGTCGAGTACATGTACTCGGCCGCGCGCAAGCGGGGCGAGCGGGCCATCGTGGTCCTGCGCGTCGACGAGATCGCCAAGGCGGCGGGCGCGCTGCGCGAGGCGGGGGTGAAGGTGCTGGAGAAGCTCGAGGCGATGTGAGCGTCGCGAGGCGCGCGCTTTGACCGGCGATCTCTTCCTCCAGTTCGTGATCGCCGGCCTGACCTACGGCGCGATCTACGCGGTCGTCGGCATCGGCTTCAACATCATCTACGGCGCGACCGGCATCATCAACTTCGCCCAGGGCGAGTTCGTGATGCTGGGCGGGATGATCGCGGTGACCCTGCACACGGTGCTGCCCACCCCGCTCGCCATCGCGGGCGCGGTGGTCGTCACCATGGCGGTGGGCGCGCTCCTCGAGATGACCCTCATCCGCTGGCTCACGTCCCCGTCGGCGCTGCGGATGATCATCATCACCATCGGCGCGTCCATCCTCGTGCGCGAGGCGGCGCTGCTCGCGTGGGGGAACCAGGTCCGCGCGCTGCCGTACTTCACCGGCAACGAGGTGACGTCCATCGCCATCGGCGGCGCGCGCGTGTCGCCGCAGGTGATCTGGACGGTCGGCGCCTGCGCGGCGATGGTGGCGCTCGTGACGGTGTTCTTCCAGTGGACCATGCTCGGGCGCCAGATGCGCGCGTGCGCGGTGAACCGCGTCGCGGCGTCGCTCTGCGGCCTCCCCACGCGCAACCTCGTCACGCTCTCCTTCGCGCTCAGCGCCGGGATGGGCGCGCTCGCGGGCTGCGTGGTGAGCCCCATCACCTACACGCGCTACGACATCGGCACGGGGCTCGCCATCAAGGGCTTCACCGTGGCGATCCTCGGCGGCCTCGGGAACAGCCTCGCCGCCGTGGTCGCCGGGCTCGTGCTGGGCGTGGTGGAGGCGTTCACGATCTCGCTCTTGCCCGCGGCCTACAAGGACGCGGTCTCCATCGCCGTGCTGCTCGGGATCCTGTTCGTGCGGCCGAGCGGCCTGTTCGGGGAGAAGGAAGCCACCCGCGCATGAGGCCGCGGCTCCCCACGGCGGCGTCGCGCTACCTGAAGGTCGGGATCTTCCTCCTCCTCGCCGCTGCGGTGGAGCGGGCGGCGGTGCTCGCCGGCGCGGGGTTCCTCCTCACGCAGCTCACGATGTCCGCGTACTACACGCTCGTCGCGCTCGGGCTGTCCCTGCTCATGGGCTACGCCGGGCAGATCTCGCTCGGCCACGCCGGCTTCTTCGCCATCGGCGGCTACACCTCCGCGGCGCTCACCACGTGGGACCTCTCCGCGCACAAGGGCGAGGCGCTCGTCGCGCTCCTCTCGCGCGCCGGCGTGCTCGCGACGAGGCCCGGCATCTACGGCGGCGACGTGCTGCTCGTCCACCCCTGGGTGGCGTTCCTCTGCGCCGTGGCGCTCGCGGGCGTGGTCGCGTTCGCCGTGGGAATCCCGGTGCTCAAGCTGCGCGGGCACTACCTCGCCATGGCGACGCTCGGCGTCGGCACCATCCTCTCCAGCATCGCCGTCGGCAGCGAGGCGCTCGGCGCGGCGGACGGGATCTCCGGCGTCCCGCCGTTCGAGCTCGTGCCCGGGGTGCTGCGCGTGGCCGGGAACGCGCCGGTGCGGATCGCGAACTACTACGTCGCGTTCGGCCTCGTCGCGCTCGCCGTGCTGCTCCTCCAGAACCTCGTCCAGTCGCGGGTCGGGCGCGCGCTGCGCGCCATCCACGGCGCCGAGGACGCCGCGCGCGCCATGGGCGTCGACGTGGCGCGCTACAAGCTCGGCACGTTCGTGGTCTCCGCCGTCCTCGCCGCGGTGGCCGGCTCGCTGCTCACCCACTTCAACGCCGGGATCGGGCCCTCCGAGGTCTCGATCATGAAGTCGGTGCGCTACGTGGCGATCGTGGCGGTCGGAGGCATGGGCAGCCTGTGGGGCGCGCTCGCGGCGAGCCTCGGCCTCAACTTCCTCTCGCTCCGCGGCTACTTCGGGTCGCTCGACGACGCGGTCTTCGGCGCGATCCTCATCGTCGTCATGCTGTTCGCGCCCGCCGGCATCCTCTCGCTCGACGTGCGGGGCGCCGCGGCGGCGATCGCGCGCCGGGTCCGCCCCGCGCGCGCCGAGGAGCGCGCGCCGGAGGACCGCGAGGGCGACGGCGGCGTGCCGGTGCTCCGCGGCGAGGCCGGGGAGGAGGGCGGCCGATGACGGCGCTCCTCGAGGTCACCGGCGTCTCGAAGCGCTTCGGGGGCGTCGCCGCGGTGCAGGACGTGAGCTTCCGCGTCGAGGCCGGGATGATCAAGGCGATCATCGGCCCGAACGGCGCCGGGAAGACGACCCTCTTCAACCTCGTCTCCGGGTTCGCCTTCCCGGACAAGGGGTCGGTGCGCCTCGGCGGAGAGGCCATCGAGGGGCGTCCGCCGCACCAGGTGGCCGCGCGAGGGCTCTCGCGCACGTTCCAGCACATCAAGCTCTTCGCGCAGATGACCGCGCTCGAGAACGTGATGGTGGGGCGGCACCTGCGCTCGCGCTCGGGCTTCGTCTCGGGAATGCTGCAGCTGCCGCGGACGCGGCGCGAGGACGTCGACGTGCGCGAGCGCGCGCTCGAGGTGATGGACCTCCTCGGCATCGCCGCGCTCGCCGACGCCGACGCGACCTCGCTCTCGTACGGGCAGCAGCGGGCGGTCGAGCTGGCGCGCGCGCTCGCCTCGGAGCCGCGCATCGTGCTGCTCGACGAGCCCGCCGCCGGGCTCAACATGCGCGAGACGCGCGAGCTCGCGGGGCTCGTGTCCCGCATCCGCGACCGCGGCGTCACCGTGCTCCTGGTCGAGCACGACATGTCGCTCGTGATGGGCATCTCGGACGAGGTGCTCGTCCTCTCGTACGGCGAGAAGATCGCCGAGGCCGCGCCGCGAGAGGTGCAGCGAGACCCCGAGGTCGTGCGCATCTACCTGGGGGACGAGGGGTGCTGACGCGAGGGCTCGAACGCGAGGGGGAGGCGCTTCCATGACGTCACCGCCCGTCTACTGGCAGCCCGAGGCCGAGTGCCTCGATCGCGAGGAGCTGGGGCAGCTCCAGCTCGAGCGCCTCCAGGCGACGCTGAGCCGCGTCGCGCGCAACGTGCCGTTCTACCGCAAGCGGTTCGACGAGGCCGGCCTGGATCCGGACGAGCTGCGCTCCCTCGACGACCTGCACGCGCTCCCGTTCACGACGAAGGAGGACCTGCGGCAGGCGTACCCGTACGGCCTGTTCGCGGTGCCGCTGCGCGACGTGGTGCGCCTGCACGCCTCCGGCGGCACCGGCAGCGCCGCCGTGGTGATGGGCTACACGCGCAACGACCTCAAGACGTGGGCCAACCTGAACGCCCGGACCCTCGTCGCCTCCGGGCTCACCACGGACGACGTCGTCCAGATCACGTTCGACTACGGCCTCCTCACCGGCGCGTTCGGCGTGCACCAGGGCGCGGAGCGGCTCGGCGCCGCGGTGATCCCGATGTCGAGCGGCAACACGAAGCGGCAGCTCAAGATCATGCAGGACTACAAGGCGACGGCGCTGGTCTCCACGCCGAGCTACGCCCTGCACCTCCTGAACGCGCTGCTCGACGCGGGCGTGAACCCGAACGCGCTGTCGCTCCGGCGCGCGCTCCTCGGCGGCGAGCCGTGGTCCGAGGAGATGCGGAAGCGCGTCGAGGACGGCCTCCACGTCACCGCCACGGACAACTACAGCGTGAGCGAGGTGATGGGCCCAGGCATCGCGGGCGAGTGCCTGGAGCGCGACGGGCTGCACGTGAACGAGGACCACTTCCTCGTCGAGGTGGTCGATCCGCGCACGCTGCAGCGGGTGAACCCGGGCGTGCCCGGCGAGCTCGTCATCACCACGCTCACGAAGGAGGCGTTCCCGCTCGTCCGCTACCGGACGCGCGACCTCACCCAGCTCGTGGCGGAGCCGTGTCGCTGCGGGCGCACGTCCGTGCGCATCCGCCGCATCGCGGCGCGCTCCGACGACATGATCAAGGTGAAGGGCGTGAACGTCTTCCCGTCGCAGGTGGAGGCGGCGCTCCGCGAGGTCCTCGGGACCGAGCCGCTCTTCCAGATCGTGCTCGAGCGCACCCGCGCCCTCGACGAGGCGAGCGTGCTCGTGGCGATGTCGCAGGGGACGTTCTTCGACGAGATGAAGAAGCAGACGGAGCTGCGCGACCTCCTGCGCCGGCGCCTCGCCTCCGAGCTCGGCGTCACGTTCGAGGTGAAGCTCGTGGCGCGGCAGACGCTCGAGTCGGCGGCGGACAGGCGGAAGGTCGTCGATCTCCGATCGGTCTAGCGCCGGGGCGCCCCGAACAGCTTCGCGAACACGTCCCCGTCGTTCCACCGCGGCCGGTCCGGATCGAGCGCGACCGCGAGCGCCATGAGGAACACCGCGCGGGCCTCGACGGCGAGGTTCTCGTAGTCGAGCGACGGATCCCATTCGTCCTTCGGGTGGTGATAGCGGTGCTTCGTCCACCACTCGTCGGACGCCTTGTTCTTCGCGATGTCGCCGTGCTCGTCCTTCCAGCCGGCGCCGGGGAAGATGGCGGGGATGCCCTTCTTCACGAAGCTGTACTGATCGGAGCGGATGAAGAACACCTGCTCGGGCTCGGGGTCCGGGCTCTGCGACAGGCCCGTGGCGCCGAGCGCCGCGCGCGCGGCGCGCTCGAGCGTGCTGTGCTCGGAGCCGAGCACGATCATGTCGTGCGGACGCCACGCGCCGCGCGACCCGTCCATGTTCACGTCGGCGACGATGCCGGTGATGGGCACGGTCGGGTGGTGCGCGAAGTAGTCGGACCCGAGGAGCCCCTTCTCCTCGCCGGTCACGCCGACGACGAGGACCGACCGCGGCGGCCGCTCCGGCAGCGCCGCGAACGCGCGCGCCATCTCGATGACGAGCGACACGCCGGTCGCGTCGTCCACGGCGCCGTTGTAGATGGCGTCGCCGTCGATCGGCGGGCCGATGCCGAGGTGATCGAGGTGCGCGGTGAGGACCACGTACTCGTCCGGCCGCTCCCGGCCGCGCAGCACGCCCGCCACGTTCTCCGACGAGAGCTTCCGCAGCGCCGCCGCCGTGCGGAGCCGCCCGCGCGTGCCGAGCGGGAACGGCTTCAGGCC
>DASSQM010000133.1:0-2944 GCA_035702465.1 Anaeromyxobacter sp.
AGCGGCTCACCATCGCCTCGGCGACGCCGCGCGCGTCGACGCCGCGCGGAAACGAGTAGGTGTCCGGGAAGAGGAAGCCCTCGAGGGTGTCGAACGGCACCCCGAGCGCTCGCGCCAGCGCGGGGTCGCGCGCGGCGTGGAGGAACGCGTCCTCCGTGACGAGCCCGCTCCGCCCGACGATCGCCGCGATCTCGTCGGCGCGCATGCCCTCGGGCACCGTGAAGCGGTGCAGCTTCACGTCGCCGCGCCAGACGCGCTCGAGCACCTCGTCCGGCAGGAGCGGGCCCGTGAAGGAGTACTCGCCGGCGCGGAAGGGGCGGTGATCGCGCTTCACCCAGCGGACGTATCGCCAGGCGCTCCGCTCGTCCGAGAGCACGCCCGCGTGCGCGAGGACCCGGACCACCGCGCGCGCGGAGGCGCCGCTCGGGACGTTCACCACCTTCTCCTCGTGCGAGCCGTACGGCGTGTCGCGAAAGACGGCGATCTCGCCCCAGAGCACCGCGGCCACGACGCCCGCCGCGAGCAGCACCGCGAGGACCACGATGGCGAGGACGCGCTTCACGGTCGTTCCCGGTCGAGCCAGCCCTGCAGGATCACGGCCGCGGCCTCCGCGTCCACGCGGGCTCGCGCATCCTTCGCAGAGATCCCCCGGTCCCGCAAGCGCGCCTCCGCCTCGAACGTGGAGAGCCGCTCGTCGAAGAGCTCCACGGGGACGCCGAGCGTCGCCTCGAGCTTCGCCGCGAACTCGCGCGACAGCCGCGCGGCGGGTCCCTCGGTCCCGTCCATGTTGAGCGGGAGGCCGACCACCGCGCGCCCGACCTCGTAGTCGCGCGCGACCTCCGCGATCGCGTCGAGGTCGTTCACGCCGCCGCGGCGGTGCACCACGCGGAGCGGCCGCGCCTGCCGCAGGACGTCGTCGGCGATCGCGAGGCCGATGCGCGCGCGGCCGAGATCGACGCCGAGGTACCGCACGGCGGGCAATCTACGGGCGGCCCGGGGGTGCGTCAAACGCGCGGCTCACAGCGGCACCCGGTTTCCGTGACTCCCACCGGCACCGCCGCCGCTGTGAGTCGATGTCCGGCGCCTCACGGCGCCTCTAGCGGGGGGAGAAACTCTCCCCCGCACCCCCCATCGCGAGCGTCACCTCGACATCATCACCTGCGGTGTCGCGGTCCGGCGCGCGGACCCGGCGCGCGGAACGGACCTCCCTGCCGGCGCAACCCCGCGGGATCCGGGAGGCCGGCGTCGGCACGCGGCGCGCTTCTGTCGCGCCATGTCCCGGCGGCCCCGCGCCGCCGCCATCGAAAGGGCTCGAATGATCACGACCGACCTCCGCAACGCCGCCGGACTCGCAGCAGCCGCCGAGTGCCTCGACCGGAGCGCGCCGGCCCCCGCCGCGCCGCGCGCGCACCGCGCGACGGCGCTCCCCATCCCCATCGGCATCGCTCCCGGGCGGCCGCCCGCGATCGCCCTCGCGGCGCGCCCGGCGCGGGCGCGGAAGGCGCGGAGCGGGCTGCGAGCCCACGCCGGCTATGCACCCGCGAAGGCCGCCGCGCCGAAGGCGTCGAGCACGGCGAAGTCGTCCGCCGCGTCGAAGTCGACCTCGGCGTCGAAGTCGTCGTCGAGCGACCCGCTCGCGTTCCTCAGGGACAAGAAGCTCACCATCGAGGAGAAGCTGATGAAGCTCCTCGGGTACATGAACGAGCGCTGGGAGAAGGAGATGCAGGCGAAGATGGACGAGATCGCCGCGTCCGAGCAGGAGAAGAAGAAGCAGGCGTCGAAGTCGTCGGGCTCGGGCGGCGGCGGGCTCTTGGGCGGCGTGCTGGATGTCGTCCAGAAGGCGTTCACGGGCGACGTGGCAGGCGCCGTCTCCTCCGTCGCGAAGCTCACGCCCGCGCCGGAGCTTCTCGGGAAGCTCGTCTCGGACCTCGGCGGTCCCGCGCTCGCGGCGGGTGCGGCCGCGCTGGGGTTCCCCGAGCTCTCCCCCGCGCTCCTGAAGCTCGGCCCCGAGCTGGGGAAGCTCGCGAAGGGCTGGCTCGCGGACGCGGAGGGGGGAGGCGGGAGCGGCTCGACGAAGAAGGCCCCGAGCTCGTCCTCCGGCAAGAGCTCGTCGTCGAGCGGCGGCGGGAAGGTGCTCAGCGACTCCGAGCAGCAGGTGCTCGTCATGGAGATCCAGCGCATCCAGCAGCAGCAGAAGGAGATGTTCGCGCTCGTGTCGAACGTCCTGAAGGGAAACCACGACGCGCGGATGTCGGTGCTCAACAACATCAGATAGCCGGAATTCGACATCCGGCCGAGGCGCTTTTCGCGAAGCGAAATGTGCCCGGCCGCTCCTTGCCGGCTACGCAACACAGGCTCTTGGGAGACACCATGGAAGATCCCGTCGACGTGATCGCGAGCGGGAGGACGCTCGCCGAGGCGCAGGGGATCACGGCGGAGATCGGCGACGCCATCGCGTGCCTCGCCGAGGCGGAGCTCGAGGCCGGCCGCGTCGACATCGCGCGCGCGATCCTGGAGGGGCTCGTCGTCACGAACCACCGCGACGCGGGCGCGTGGGCGCTGCTCTCCCGCGCGCACCGGCGGCTCTCCCATCCGCTCGCTGCGCGATTCTGCGCCGAGGTCTCGTTGAGGCTCGCTCCGGGCGAAGGAGACGCGCGGCTCGCGCGCGCGGAGAGCCTCCTCGCGCAGCCGGAGGAGCGCGACGCCGCCCGCGCAGAGCTCGCGGCGCTCGCCGAGGACTCGGATCCCGCCGTCGGCGCGCGGGCGCGCGCGCTGCTCGGCGCGCTCCCACCGTGAACGTGGGACACGCGGTGGCTCGTGAGACTGAGCGTCAACTGACCTCGACTGCCGAGGTCCACTTCGTCCGCGCATTTCTGGCGTCTCGCTCCTTGACCCTGCCCGTCCGTTTCGGGGATAGTTCGCGGCCAGGCCGAGGGTCCGTGCC
>DASSQM010000134.1:0-2800 GCA_035702465.1 Anaeromyxobacter sp.
GCGCTCGGTCGGGCTGCTCGGCGCGGCGATGATCCCGGCGATGCTGTTCGTGCTCGGCGTCCAGCTCGCCGAGGCGCGGGCGCTCCGGCCGAACGCGGACTCCGTCGCGGTGGCGGCGCTGCGCCTCGTGGTCGCGCCCGCCGTGGCGTGGGCGCTCGCGGCTCCGTTCGGGCTCACGGGCCTGGAGCGCGCCGCGGGGATCCTGCAGGCCGGCATGCCCGCCGCGATCCTCGTCGCGATCATCGCGGCGGAGTTCGACGTGGAGCCCGGGTTCGTCACGGCGGCGGTGCTGTTCTCGACGGTCCTGTCGCTCCCGACGCTGACGCTGCTCCTCGCCGCCGTGTGAGGGCCGACCGGGTCCTCGCCGGGGGGCAGAGGCGCCGTGCGCCCGTCGCGGGCGAACGGCGCCGTTCCCGTTCGGGAGTGCCTGCGCGCACCCGTGTGGCGATCGTAACCGGGGCGCCACCCGCGGGTTCTACCCCGGGGCAGGCGAGCGGCGAGCAGGCGAGCGGGCGCCGCAGGAGGACGTGCGATGGGGCGACGGACGCTGGGTGCCGCGGGGCGCGCTCTCCTCGCGGCCGCGGCGCTCGCTGCGGCGGCTCCGGCGTCGGCCGGCCTCGGCGAACGCGCCGACGCGATCGCGGAGGATCGCAAGGCGCTCGAGGCCGAGCCGGGAGGCTCGATCGCGCACGAACGGTACACCGTCGAGCGGATGCGGTCGCCCGCCAACGAGGTCCGCGAGTACGTCTCGCCATCGGGCGTCGTGTTCGGCGTGGCGTGGGACGGGATCTCGCACCCGGATCTCGACCGGCTCCTCGGCGCCTACGCGCCCGACTGGAAGCGCGCGGCCGCGAAGCCGAGCACCGGCAGCAAGCGTCACCGCCGCGTGCGCGCCGGTGCGCTCGTCGTCGAGACGTGGGGCCACATGCGCAGCCTGCACGGGCGGGCGTGGGTCGGGTCCCTCGTGCCGCGCGGGGTGAGCGCCGATGCGATCCGCTGAGCGGCGGCTGCCGGCGGCCGCGCTCGTCGCGGCCGCGCTCGCGTGCGGCGGAGGCGGCGGGGGCGGCTCGCTCCCCGACACGCAGCGCAACGTGGTGCCGGTCTCGGCGGACGGCGCGCTCTGCGGCACGAACCCTGGGACGTACCTGAACGAGCCCTGCGTGCGCGTCACCGTCTGCACACCCGGCACGCAGACCTGCCAGACCATCGACGGCATCCTCCTCGATACCGGAAGCTTCGGCCTGCGGATCTTCAAGCAGGCGCTGACCGTGCCGCTCACACCGGTGACGGTCGCGGGGCGCGAGCTCGCGGAGTGCATCCAGTTCGGCGACCTCTCCGCCGACTGGGGCCCGGTGCGGACCGCGGGCGTCGTGCTCGGCGGCGAGCCGCAGGTGCAGGTGCCGATCCAGGTGATCGACGCGACCTTCCCCGGGCGGCCGACGTCCTGCCCGAACGCGGAGCCCGATCCGGCGACCGCCGGGTTCAACGGCATCCTCGGCGTGGGCGCCGCGATCCAGGACTGCGGCGGTGCGTGCACCTCCTCCGCGAACGTGAACGTCTACTATTCGTGCAGCGGTGGCTCGTGCGGCGGGACGACCGTCCCCCTCGCGCAGCAGGTGACGAACCCGGTCGCCGCGCTCCCCCAGGACAACAACGGCGTCGTGGTGAAGCTGCCGTCCGTCCCCGCAGGCGGCGCGCCGTCCGCCGACGGCGCTCTCCTGCTCGGGATCGACACCGCGGCGGACAACGTGGCCGGGTCCGTGACGGTGCTGGACCTCGACGACCAGCTGGAGTTCCGGACGACGCTGGCGGGCGCGCAGTGTTCCGCGTTCGCCGACACCGGGTCGAACGCGCTCTTCTTCGCGCCGCCGGGCGGCGCGTCGCTCCCGGCGTGCGCCTCGAACGGCGACTGGTTCTGCCCTCCGACGACGACGAGCTTCACCGCGACGAACCGCGGCGCGTCCGGCCGCGGGAGCGCCGCGGTCCCGTTCCAGGTCGCGAACTTCGAGCAGCTCGACAAGGGGAACGCGGTGTTCTCGACGCTCGGCGGGCCGGCGCTCGCCGCTGGCGCGGCCGACTGCCCGGCGTTCGACTGGGGGCTGCCGTTCTTCCTCGGGCGGGCGGTGTACGTCGGGTTCGAGGGGATGCGTTCGCCGCTGGGCGTCGGACCGTACGTGGCGCATTGAGCGCGCGTGCGGCCGTCGGCGGCACCTCCACCGTCGAGAACGTCCGCCTGCTGTGCGCGTGCCATAACGTGCTCGCGGCGCGGCGCGTGTACGGGGACGCGTGCATGGATCGCTACACGAGTTTGGCGGCGCCTGTGGTGCTGGGGCGGGGACTCGCCGGTCCGCGCCGCGGGCGCGCGCCTCCGCCGGGGTGATCCGCCGAGCTACGCCCCGACGATCGTCCGCTCCGCCGCGCGCGGCACGGTGCCGCCGCGGGCGCGGGCGCGGTGCGCGGCGAGCACCTTGGCGAGGTACTCGCCGGTGTAGCTCTCCTTCACGCGCGCCACTTCCTCCGGGGTCCCTTCCGCGATCACGCGGCCGCCGTCCTCGCCGCCCTCGGGGCCGAGGTCGAGGACCCAGTCGGCGCACTTGATGACGTCGAGGTTGTGCTCGATCACGACCACGGTGTTCCCGGCGTCGACGAGGCGGTCGAGGACCGTGAGCAGCTTCTTCACGTCCTCGAAGTGCAGGCCGGTCGTGGGCTCGTCGAGGATGTAGAGCGTCTTCCCGGTGCCGACGCGGGCGAGCTCGCGGGACAGCTTGATGCGCTGCGCCTCGCCGCCCGAGAGCGTCGG
>DASSQM010000135.1:0-4900 GCA_035702465.1 Anaeromyxobacter sp.
CCCGGGAGGTCGCATGCGGGCCGGTCCCATGCCGCGACGCTTCCACGCCTCCGTCGCGCTCGCGGCGGCGCTCGCGTGCGCGTGCGCCTGCGGGTCGCGCGAGCGGGAGCGGCTCACCGTCGGCGCGGTCGCGCTCCCCGGGCCGGGGCTCTTCTTCATCGCGGACGCGCAGGGCTACTTCACCGCCCGCGGGGTCCAGGTCGTCCAGCGCCGGTTCAGCTCCGGACGGGACGCGCTCGCCGCGCTCGGCCGCGGCGAGGTGGACGCGGCGATCGCGTTCGAGACGCCGGTCGTCCTCAGCGCGAGCGTCGATCCCGACCTGGACGTCCTCACCACCCTCCACACCTCGACGCGGAGCACGCGGATCGTGGCGCGCGTCGATCGCGGCATCCTGCGCGACGCGGATCTCGTCGGGAAGCGCGTGGGGGTGCCGCGCAACACGAACGCGGAGTCCTTCCTCCACGCCGTCCTGCAGTACGCGGGGGTCTCCCCGGGATCGCTGCGCCTCGTCGACGTGGCGCCCGAGGAGTCCGCGGAGCGCCTCGCCGCGGGGGAGCTGGACGCCGTCGCGATCTGGCCGCCCCACGCAGAGCGTGCGCGGCGGCTCCTCGGGGAGGAGAACGCCGTCGAGATCGCGACGGACGTCTACACCGAGACGAGCATGGTCGTGACCCGGGAGCCCGTGCTCGTCCGGCGCCGCGCCGCGCTCGTGAAGCTCGTGCGCGCGCTCGCGGACGCGGAGGCGCTCGTGCGCGAGCGGCCGGAGCAGGCGTTCGAGGCGCTCGCCCGGGCGCTCCCCGACGTGCCGCGGCCGGACCTGCGCGAGGCGTGGGGCCGCGTCCGCCCCACGCTCGGCGTCTCGCACCTCCTCGCGCACGTGCTCGAGAACGAGTGGCGGTGGCTGCGCGACGAGGGGAGGCTCACCGGTCCCCTCGACCTGCGCAGCCTCCTCGACGCGGACGTCCTCGCCGAGGTGGACCCGGAGGCGGTCACGTTCGTGCTGCCGCAGCCGCAGCCGCCCGCCGAGCGTCGGTAGCCCGCGCATGCGCAAGGTGCTCATCCTCCCCACGCTGCTCCTCGCCGGGCTCGCCGTGGCGGCGCTGTCGCTCGTCGCCGCGACGTCGCGGAGCACGACGCGCGAGCTGGAGCACCGCATCGGGGACGTGCGGAAGGCGAACGCGCTCGCGTTCCGCATCTCGCAGCTCGCCTCGCGGGACGAGCAGGACCTGCTCGCGTACCGCTTCGGCGGCGACCGCAGCGCGCTCGAGCGCATCGCGGCGGCGGAGGAGGAGATCGACCGCATCGCCCGCGAGATCGGCGATCTCGACATGTCCCCGCGCGGCCGCGCTCTGTGGCGCGAGGTGCTGACCGCGCGCGCCGTGCGGGCCGAGGATCGAGACGCGGTGATCCGCAACGTGGCCTCCGGTACGTCCGCCGAGGCGGACCGCGCCTACCGACGCTGGCGCCTGTCGGCCTCGATGGAGGACGCGCTCGTCGCCGATCTCTCGGTCCACAACCTGCGCCGCCTCGAGCGGGCCGTCGCCGAGCTCGACCGGGTCCGCTCGCGCTCGACGGGGCTGCTCGTCGCGGTGCTCGGCGTCTCCGCCGCGCTCGTGCTCTCGCTCTCCTTCCTGTCGAACGCTTGGGTGGTCCGGCCCATCCGCCGCATGACGGAGGCCGCGCGCCGCATCGCGAGCGAGCGCGCCGCCGTGGTGGTCCCCGGCGGCGAGCGGGGCGACGAGCTCGGCGTCCTCGCGCGCGCCATCACCGTCACCGCGGCGGACCTCGTGCGCGCGAACGCGGAGCTCGCGCGCTCCGTGCACGCCCGCGACGAGTTCCTCTCCATCGCCTCGCACGAGCTGAAGACGCCGCTCACCGCGTTGCGCCTCCAGCTTCAGAACGGGCAGCGGCGCTGGGCGGAGCGCCACTCGGAGCCCGCGCCGGCGTGGGTGGCCGCGGCCCTGCGGCAGCTCGACCGGCTCGAGGCGCTCGTGGCGGAGCTCCTCGACCTGGCGCGCATCCGCGCGGGCCGGTTCCAGCTTCGCCCGGAGCGCGTGGATCTCTCCGACCTCGTGCGCGGCGTCGCCGAGCGGATGCGCGAGGTCCTCGGCCGCGCGGGGAACACGCTCGACGTCGCCATCGAGGAGGGGATCGTGCTCGAGTGCGATCCCACGCGGCTCGAGCAGGTGGTCGCGAACCTCGTCGCGAACGCCGGCCAGCACGCGCCGGGGACGCGCGTCACCGTGCGCGCGCTCTCGCGCGCCGGCCGCGCGGAGATCCAGGTCGAGGACGAGGGGCCCGGCATCCCGGAGGAGGCCCGCGAGCGCATCTTCGAGGCATACGAGAAGGTCGACGGGCGCAGCGCGCAGGGGCTCGGGCTCGGCCTCTACATCGCGCGGCAGATCGTGGAGGCGCACGGCGGGGCCATCGCGGTCGTCGCCGCGCCGTCCGGGGGCGCGCTGTTCACCGTGGAGCTGCCGGCGTCGCCGCCCGCGAGCGCGTCGGCGCCCCAGGGAACCCCGGCCGCCGCGCGAAGCCGCTCGCCCGCGAACGAGTGGAGCTGAAGCCGCGGCCGGCTTGCCGACGACCGGACCTCCCGGTAGGTTCGGCGCTCCATGGGCGAGTCGGACGGATGGGACAGCGCGGTGCGGGCCCCGGGTGCGGGGCGCGCGGCGTTCCTGTCCCCGGAGACGCGCTACCTGGATCTCCCGGGCGCCCGCGCGCTCGAGCTGGGCGGGACCCTGCCCGGCGTGCGCGTCGGCTACCGCACCTGGGGCACGCTCGACGCGGCCGGCTCGAACGCGGTCGTGGTGTGCCACGCGCTCACCGGCTCGGCCGACGCGGACCTGTGGTGGACGCGCATGTTCGGGCCCGGGCGCGCGCTCGACCCCGAGAAGGACTTCATCGTCTGCTCGAACATCCTGGGGAGCTGCTACGGCACGACGGGCCCGCTCTCGATCGATCCTGCGCGCGGCGAGCCGTGGCTGGGGGCGTTCCCCGCCATCACGGTGCGCGACATGGTGCGCGTCCAGCACGCGCTGGGCGAGGCGCTGGGCGTGCGCCGCGTGCGGATGGTGATCGGCGGCTCGCTCGGGGGCATGCAGGCGCTCGAGTGGGCGCTCCTCTATCCCTCGCTCGTGGAGTCCGTGGCGTTCGTCGCGTCGACGGCGCGGCACTCGGCGTGGTGCATCGGCCTCTCCGAGGCGCAGCGGCAGGCCATCTACGCGGACCCGCGGTGGAAGGGCGGGCGCTACGACCCCGCCGATCCGCCCGCGGCCGGCCTCGCGGCGGCGCGCATGATGGCGATGCTGTCGTACCGCAGCCAGCCGTCCTTCGAGATGCGGTTCGCGCGGCGCGCCCAGACCGAGGAGCTCTTCGCGATCGAGAGCTACCTCCGCTACCAGGGCAGGCAGCTCGTCGATCGCTTCGACGCGGCGACGTACGTCGCGCTGACGCGGGCGATGGACACGCACGACGTCGCCCGGGGCCGCGGCGACTTCGACGACGTGCTGCGGTCCGTGAAGCAGCCGATGCTCGTCGTGTCCATCGACTCCGACGTCCTCTACTGGCCGTGGGAGCAGCGCGAGGTCGCCGCGCTCGCGCCGAACGCGCAGCTCGCCGTGATGGACTCGCCGCACGGGCACGACGCGTTCCTCATCGACGTGGACCGCCTCTCCGACATGGTGACGGACTTCCGCGGCCGCCCGCGGGCTCGGGCTCGGGCGCCGGTGCAGGGGGCCGAGGCGCCCATCGACCGCGTCTACGCGCAGCACGGGCTCTCGCTGCTCGTGCTCGGCAAGGGGAAGGTCGGATCCGAGCTGCTCGAGCAGATCCGCGCGCAGCGAACCGAGCTGGAGCGCGACTACGACGTCGTCCTGCGCGTGGTGGGGATCGCCGACCGGCGCGGGACGCTCTTCGACGAGGACGGCGTCGAGCTCGGGCGGTGGCGGGAGGCGCTCGCCGCCGCGCCTGCGACCGGGCCGGTCGCCGCCGCGGGCGCTCCCGCGCTCCTCGATCGCCTCGCGGTGCTCCCGCGCCCGGTGCTCGTCGACCTCACGGCCGCGGACGGGATGGAGGAGATCTACGAGCAGGCGTTCCGGCGCGGGATCCAGGTGGTCTCGTCGAACAAGCGCCCGCTCGTGGTCCCGGCGCGGCGCATCGAGGCGCTGCGGCAGACCCGGCGCCAGCACCACGCGCACTATCACTACGAGTGCACGGTGGGCGCCAGCCTGCCGGTGATCGGGACGCTGCGGCGGCTCCTCCAGTCGGGCGACCGGGTGCGGGTGGTCGAGGGTTCCCTCTCGGGCACGCTCGGCTTCCTCGCCACCGAGACCGCCCGCGGAGTCCCGCTCTCGCTCGCGACGCGCTGGGCGATGGGGCTCGGGTACACGGAGGAGGACCCGCGCGACGACCTCTCGGGCCGCGACTCGGCGCGGAAGGCGCTCATCCTCGCGCGCGAGCTCGGCGCGCAGCTCTCGCTCGAGGACGTGCGCGTCGAGCCGTTCGTGCCCGCCGAGCTCCTCGGCTCCGGCACGCCCGAGGACCTCATCGCCTCGCTGCGCGCCGGGGACGCCGCCCACGCGTCCGAGGCGCGGCGCATCGCGGCGGAGGGGAAGGTGCTCCGCTACCTCGCGCGCATCACCGTGGTCCCCGACGGAAGGCTCGACGTCTCGGTCGGGCCGCGCGCGCTCGACGCGTCGCACCCGGCCGCCCGGATCACGGGGGTGGAGGCGCTCGCGGCGTTCACGACGGCGCGGCACCCGCAGCGTCCGCTCCTCGTGCAGGGCTCGGGGGTCGGTGGCGCGAGCACCGCGGGTGGGGTGCTCGCGGAGATCTTCCGGATCCCGTTCGGCCACGGCGCGCGGTAGGCGAACGCGTCCGCGCCCCATGGCCCGAGCGC
>DASSQM010000136.1:0-5651 GCA_035702465.1 Anaeromyxobacter sp.
ACGCACGGCGCGTTCGGCGCGCTCGCGTTCGGCATCGGCACGTCCGAGGTGGCGCACGTCCTCGCCACCCAGTGCTTGCTCCAGCGGCGCCCGAAGACGCTCGCCGTCCGGGTGGACGGCCGGCTCTCGCCGGGCGTCGGCGCGAAGGACCTCATCCTCGCCATCATCGCGAAGATCGGCGTCGGCGGCGGCACCGGGCACGTCATCGAGTACCGCGGGGACGCCATCCGCGCGCTCTCGATGGAAGGGCGCATGACCCTCTGCAACATGTCGATCGAGGGCGGCGCCCGCGCCGGCATGGTCGCGCCGGACGACACGACGTTCCAGTGGCTCGCCGGCCGGCCGCGTTCGCCGAAGGGCGCGGCGTGGGACGCGGCGCTCGCGCGCTGGCGGAAGCTCCCCACCGAGGACGGCGCGCGGTTCGACCGCGAGGTCGGGATCGACGGGAACGCGCTCGCGCCGATGATCACGTTCGGCACGAACCCGTCGCAGGGCATCCCGGTGAACGGGGTCGTCCCGGATCCCGCCGCCGAGAAGGACGCGCAGGCGCGGGCCGGGCTCGAGGCGGCGCTCCGCTACATGGGGCTCCGGCCCGGCCAGGCCATCGCCGGCCAGAAGATCGACGCGGTGTTCGTGGGGAGCTGCACGAACGGGCGCCTCGAGGACATCCGCGCCGCGGCGAAGGTGCTCGACGGCCGGAAGGTGAAGGTCCGCACGCTCGTCGTCCCGGGGTCGCACGAGGTGAAGCGCGCGGCCGAGAAGGAGGGCCTCGACCGGATCGTGAAGGCCTCCGGCGCGGAGTGGCGCGAGCCGGGCTGCTCGATGTGCATCGCCATGAACGGCGATCACATCGAGAAGGGCCAGTACTGCGTCTCCACGTCGAACCGCAACTTCGAGGGGCGGCAGGGCCAGGGCGGCCGGACGCTCCTCGCGAGCCCGCTCACCGCGGCGGCGGCGGCGGTGGCCGGCGCGGTCGCGGATCCGCGGCCGCTCCTGGAGGGCCGCTAGCATGGAGCCGATCACGATCATCGAGGCGAAGACCGTGGTCCTGCCGCGCGAGAACGTGGACACGGACCAGATCATCCCCGCGCGCTTCCTCAAGACGACGGACAAGAAGGGCCTCGGCAAGGCCCTCTTCTGCGACTGGCGCTACGACGCGGGGGAGAAGCCCAAGGTGGACTTCGTCCTCAACCGGCCGGAGGCGCAGGGCTGCCGCATCCTCGTCGCCGGCGACAACTTCGGCTGCGGCTCCTCCCGCGAGCACGCGCCGTGGGCGCTCGTGGACTACGGCTTCCAGGCCGTGATCTCGACGCGCATCGCGGACATCTTCCGGAACAACGCGCTCAAGAACGGGCTCGTGCCGGTGGTGGTCGACCCGGCGGCGCACGCGAAGCTCGTGGCCGCGCCCGGCGCGAAGATCCGCATCGACGTGGCGGCGCAGACCGTCTCGCTGCCGGATGGCTCCACGGCGAAGTTCCCCATCGACGGGTTCGCCAAGTACTGCCTCATGAACGGCGTGGACGAGCTCGGCTTCCTGCTCGGGCACGAGGACGCGATCGCGACCTTCGAATCGAAGGCCGGGTAGAACGCGAGGAAGACATGGCCAAGGAGAAGATCACGGGGGCGATGGCGGTGCGCAGGGCGTTCGAGGCCGAGGGGGTGGAGTTCCTCTTCGGCATGCCCGGCGGCACCATCCTCCCCCTCTACGACGCCCTGTTCAGCTGCGAGAAGCCGAAGACCGTGCTCATCCGTCACGAGCAGGTCGGCGGCCACGCGGCGGAGGGCTTCGCGCACGCCACCGGCAGGGTGGGCGTGTGCATGGGCACGTCCGGCCCGGGTGCGACGAACCTCGTCACCGCCATCGCCGACGCGTACATGGACTCGGTGCCGCTCGTCGCCATCACCGCGAACGTCTCCCGGCCGCTCATCGGCACGGACGCGTTCCAGGAGGCGGACATCACCGGCATCACCATGCCGATCACGAAGCACAACTGGCTCGTGACGGACCCGCAGGAGATCCCGCGGGTGATGAAGGAGGCGTTCTACGTCGCGCGCACCGGCCGCCCGGGGCCGGTCCTCGTGGACATCCCGAAGGACGTGCTCCAGGCCGAGATCGAGTGGGGCGGCTACCCGGAGACCGTCGACATCCCGGGCTACCACCCGCCCGTGCGCGAGGAGCCACGCCTCAAGGACGCGGCGGTGCTCATCCGCAGCGCGAACCGGCCGGTCATCTACCTGGGCGGCGGCGTGCGGGTCTCGAACGCGCACAAGGAGGTGTTCGCGTTCTGCGAGCTCGTCGGCGCGCCGGTGGTGACCACCGTGCACGGGAAGGGCGCCTTCCCCGAGACGAGCCCGCAGTGCCTCGGCATGTTCGGCATGCACGGCTCGCGGTTCGCGAACTACGCGGTCCAGAACTCGGATCTCATCGTCGCGCTCGGCGCCCGCTTCGACGACCGCGTGACGGGCAAGCTCTCCACGTTCGCGCCCGAGGCCAAGATCATCCACCTCGACGTCGACCCGGCGGAGATCTCGAAGCTCGTCACCGCCACCGTCCCGCTCGTCGGCGACCTGAAGCGCCTCCTGCCGCAGCTCACCGAGGAGGTCCGGCGCTCGTTCGCCCAGCACCACAAGCCCGACCTCGGGCCGTGGTGGAAGCGCGTCGAGGACTGGCGGGGGAAGTTCCCGCTCCGCTACGAGCAGGACCCGAAGGGCACGCTGCTCCCGCAGTACGTGGTCGACCGCCTCTGGCAGAAGACGGGCGGCAAGGCCATCGTCACGACCGGCGTCGGCGAGCACCAGATGTTCGCGGCGCAGTTCTGGAAGACCTCCGAGCCCCGCCAGTTCATCACCTCGGGCGGCCTCGGCACGATGGGGTTCTGCCTCCCGTCCGCCATCGGCATCCAGCTCGGCCGGCCGGGCGAGCTCGTCATCGGCATCGACGGCGACGGCTCGTTCCAGATGACGCTGCAGGACCTCGCGACGGCGGTGGACCTCGAGCTGCCGATCAAGATCTTCGTCCTCAACAACCTGTTCCTCGGCATGGTCCGGCAGTGGCAGGAGCTCTTCTACGAGAAGCGGTTCGCGGAGACGCCGCTCTCCGACCGGCCGAACCTCGTGAAGCTCGCCGACGCGTACGGCTGCCTGGGCCTGCGCGCCGACACGCCCGAGGAGCTCGAGAAGGTCATCGACCAGGCCCTCGCGAACGCGAAGGGCCCGACCATCGTGGACGTCCGCGTGCGGCGGGCGGAGAAGGTCTATCCGATGGTCCCGGCGGGCGCGCCCCTCAACGACATGATCGACGGCGGAGGAGACTAGCCATGGTGGAACGGACCGAAGACCGGCCCAACGGCGCGACCCACACCATCAGCCTCCTCGTCGAGAACAAGCCGGGCGTGCTCCACCGCATCGCCGGGCTGTTCTCCCGGCGCGGCTACAACATCGCGAGCCTCACGGTCGGGCCGACCGAGATCCCCGAGTACTCGCGCATGACCATCGTCGTCCGCCTCGGCTCGAAGACGGTCGAGCAGGTCGTGCGGCAGGTGCAGAAGCTCGTGCCGGTGGTGGAGGTCCGCGAGCTCGTGGCGGCGGACCTCATCGAGCGGGAGCTCATGCTCGTGAAGATCCGCACGCCGGAGCGGAACCACGCCGAGCTCCGCGCGCTCGCGGAGACCTACGAGGCGACCGTCGTGGACGTCTCTCCGGACGCGCTCGTCGTGGAGGCGAGCGGCACCGCCGGCAAGCTCGACGCGCTGGAGGAGCGGCTGCGCACCTTCGGCATCCAGGAGCTGTGCCGCTCCGGGCGCATCGCGCTCGAGCGCGGCTTCAAGACCCTGGCTCCCCCGAACCTCAAGTAAGCAAGGAAGAAGGAGCGAAATGGCGACGATCTACTACGACAAGGACGCGAACCTCGACCTCCTCAAGAAGCGGAAGGTCGCGATCATCGGGTACGGCTCGCAGGGCCACGCCCACGCGCTGAACCTCCGCGACTCGGGCGTCGACGTGCGCGTCGGCCTCGGCGCCGGCTCGAAGTCCAAGGCGAAGGCCGAGGGCGCCGGCCTGCGCGTGCTCTCCGTCTCGGAGGCCTCGAAGGAGGCCGACCTCGTCATGGTCCTCATCCCGGACCAGACGCAGAAGAGGGTGTACGACGAGGAGATCGCCCCCCACATGACGAAGGGGAAGGCGCTCTTCTTCGCGCACGGGTTCAACATCCACTTCCACCAGGTGCGGCCGTCCGCGGACGTCGACGTGCTGCTCGTGGCGCCGAAGGGCCCAGGTCACCTCGTGCGCCGTCAGTACCAGGACGGCCGCGGCATCCCCTGCCTCATCGCCGTCCACCAGGACGCGACCGGGCACGCGAAGGCCCTCGGCCTCGCGTACGCGAAGGGCATCGGCGGCACCCGCGCCGGCGTCCTCGAGACGACGTTCAAGGAGGAGACCGAGACCGATCTCTTCGGCGAGCAGGCGGTCCTCTGCGGCGGCGCGTCCGCGCTCGTGAAGGCGGGCTACGAGACGCTCGTCGAGGCGGGCTACCAGCCCGAGAGCGCCTACTTCGAGTGCCTCCACGAGCTGAAGCTCATCGTGGACCTCATGTACGAGGGCGGCCTCGCCTGGATGCGGCACTCCATCTCGGACACGGCCGAGTACGGCGACTACACCCGCGGCCCGCGCATCGTGACCGAGCAGACGAAGCAGGAGATGAAGCGGATCCTGAAGGAGATCCAGTCCGGCCAGTTCGCGAAGGAGTTCATCCTCGAGAACCAGGTCGGCCGGCCCGTGTTCGAGAAGTACCGCGAGGCGGAGAAGGCGCACCCGATCGAGGAGGTCGGCAAGCGCCTGCGCGACATGATGAGCTGGATCCGCGAGGCGAAGAAGGATTCGTCGGATCCGAACGCGCGCTAGGAAGGACCGGAAGGCTCGGGGGGCAGGCCGGCGCCTGCCCCTTCTCATTGACTTACCTACCGAAATCCTTATCCTACGCTGTCTTTTTCCCCGGCTGACGACGGAGGAGCATGGCCATACAGCAGAGAGATCCCCGAGGCGGCAGCAATCGCGACGCACGCACCAATCGCCGGATCAAGGCGAGGGAGGTGCGCCTCGTGGGGCCGGACGGGGAACAGCTCGGGGTGCTTCCGATCGAGCAGGCGCTGGCGCGCGCGCAGGACCTGGGCATGGACCTCGTCGAGGTCTCGCCCATGGCGAAGCCGCCCGTCTGCAAGATCATGGACTACGGGAAGTTCAAGTACCTCGAGAAGAAGAAGCAGAACGAGGCGAAGAAGAAGCAGGTCGTGGTCCAGCTCAAGGAGGTGAAGCTCCGCCCCCGGACCGAGGAGCACGACTACGAGGTCAAGCTGAAGAAGGTGCGCGAGTTCCTGGGCGAGTCGAACAAGGCCCGCATCACCGTCATGTTCCGCGGCCGCGAGATGAGCCACCGCGAGCTCGGCCAGAAGGTGCTGCAGCGCATCCTCGAGGACCTCCGCGACGTCGCGGTGATCGAGTCGGCGCCGCGCATGGAAGGGCGGCAGATGTTCATGATCCTGGCCCCGAACCCGCGCATGCTGCAGGCGCAGCGCGATCGCGCCAAGGCGCAGGCCGCGCAGGCTGCCGCGGGCGGCGCGCCCGCCGCCGCCGCCGGCGCCGCGACGCCGGCCCCG
>DASSQM010000137.1:0-2083 GCA_035702465.1 Anaeromyxobacter sp.
CGGCGCGCGCGGGCGACCGCCATCCGCCGGCCGCGGCGGTCAGCGCGCGGCGGTGACGAACGCGCCGGGGCGCGCGACGCGCGGCAGCTCGGCCTGGGCGTCGGCGCGGGAGCCGTAGCTGCCGAGCCGGACGCGGTACCAGCGCTTGCCGTCCACGTCCGCGGCGATCACGTGCGCCCCCGGGTGCTTCGCGGCGAGCCGCTGGGCCTCCGACTCCCTGGGGGACGCCCCGAGCTGGATCGTCCAGGCCGCCGACGCCGGACGCGCGGTCGAGGTCGGGGTCGAGGTCGAGGTCGGGGTCGGGGTCGAGGTCGGGGTCGCGGTCGAGGTTGGGGTCGAGGTCGCGGCCGTCGTGACCCCCCGCACCGCGATCGTCACCGGCGGCGGCCGCGGCATCGGCGCCGCCGTCGCGCGGGCCCTCACCGCGCGCGGCCTCGCCGTCACCGTGTTCGCGCGCACGGCGTCCCAGCTCGAGGCGGCCGTGGGCGAGCGGGCCGCGGCGCTCGCGGTCGTGGGCGACGTCCGGCGCGAGGAGGACGTGGCGCGCCTCGTCGCCGCGCACGAGCGCGCGCTCGGTCCCGTCGACGTGCTCGTGAACGACGCGGGGATCGTGGAGCGCGGGCTCGTGGAGGAGCTGTCGCCGGCGACGTTCCGGGAGGTGGTCGACGTGAACCTCACGGGCGCGTTCCTCTGCGCCCGGGCCGTCGTCCCGGGGATGAAGGCCCGGGGACGCGGCCGCATCGTGAACATCGCGTCGATCTCCGCGAGCGTCGGCAGCGCGGGCGGGAGCGCCTACAACGCGTCGAAGTGGGGCGTCCTCGGCCTGACGAAGTGCCTCGCGGAGGAGCTGCAGCCGCACGGCGTCCAGTGCCTCGCGGTGTCGCCCGGGAGCGTCGACACGGAGATGCTGAAGAAGACGCCGTACCAGCCCGACATGACCCCCGAGGACGTGGCGCGGGTCGTCGTGTTCGCGGCGCTCGACGCGCCCGACGCCATGACCGGCGCGAACCTCGAGGTGTTCGGATGACGCCGGCGATGGAGGCGGCCGTCGCCGACCTCGTCCGCGCGTTCCCGCGCGAGCGGCTCGTCCTCGGCGACGCGGAGAAGCTGGAGCCGTACGGCCGCGACGAGTCGGAGCTCGGGGTGTACCCCCCCGACGCCGTCGTGCTCGCGGACGGGGCGGAGGACGTGCGGAAGGTGTTCGCGATCGCCTCGCGCCACCGCGTCCCGGTCGTCCCGGTCGCGGCGCGGAGCGGCAAGTCGGGCGGCGTCCTCGCGGTGCACGGCGGCATCGCGCTCTCCGTCGAGCGCATGAACCGGATCCTCGAGATCTCGGCCGAGGACCTCGTCGCGCGGGTGGAGCCCGGCGTCGTGACGGGGGTCCTGCAGGCGGAGGTGGAGAAGCGCGGGCTCTTCTACCCGCCGGATCCGAACTCGCTCGACATGTGCACCATCGGCGGGAACGTCGCCGAGAACGCGGGCGGCCCGCGCGCGCTCAAGTACGGCGTGACGCGCGAGTACGTGCTCGGGCTCACGGTGGTGGTCCCGAGCGGTGACGTGCTCGAGGTCGGGCGGCGGAGCATCAAGGGCGTCGCGGGCTACGACCTCACCGCGCTCCTCGTCGGCAGCGAGGGGACGCTCGGCGTCGTCACCGAGGTGACGCTGAAGCTCCTGCCGCGCCCGCGGCACGTCTCGACGGCGCTCGTCGCCTTCGCGACGGTCGACGCCGCGGCGCGCGCCGTCTCGCGCGTGCTCGCGGAGGGCGTCCTGCCGCGGTGCCTGGAGCTCTTCGACGACGTGTCGCTCGCGGCCGCCGCGAAGACCTCGCCGTTTCGGTTCCCCGCGGGCGCGGGCGCGGCCCTGCTCGTCGAGGCCGACGGGAACGACGCCGAGCAGGTGCTCGCGGAGATCGCGCGCATCGCCGAGGCCGTCCGGGGCGACGCGGCGGGCGAGGTCCTCGTCGCGCAGGACGAGGCGCAGCGGCGCGAGATCTGGGAGACGCGGAAGTATCTGTCCGTGAACCTGAAGGCCGTCCACCCGAGGAAGCTGTCCGAGGACGTCGCAGTGCCGCGCTCGCGCATCC
>DASSQM010000138.1:0-4762 GCA_035702465.1 Anaeromyxobacter sp.
CCGCCGTTCTCCGCGCTCGACCTCATCTCGTGCAGGAACGTCCTCATCTACCTCGAGCCGGATCTGCAGAAGAAGGTCATCCCGCTGTTCCACTACGCGCTGCGCCGCGGCGGCCACCTCGTCCTCGGGCCCGCCGAGGGCCTCGTGCACCACCCCGACCTCTTCGCGGCGGTGGACGCGAAGCACCGCATCTACCGTCGCGTGGAGGCGGTGGCGCGGCCGGTCGAGTTCGCGCTCCTGCCGCGCGGCGCGGTCCGCGCGCTCGAGCCGCCCGCGCCGGAGCCGACGCCGCAGCAGCGGACCACCGCGGCGATCGAGCGGATGCTCGTCGACGAGTACGCGCCGCCGTGCCTGGTCGTGAACGGCCGCGGGGACATCCAGTTCATGGCGGGCCGCGCCGGCCGGTTCCTGGCGCCGCCCGCGGGCGCGCCGCCCACGAACGTGCTCGACGCCGTGCGCGACAGCCTTCGCGTCGAGGTCCGCGGCGCGCTGCGCACCGCCGCCGAGCGCGGCGCGCGCGTGGTGCGCGACGGCGTCCCCGTCGAGCTCGAGGACGGCGTGCGGCGCGTCCGGCTGACGGTCCGGCCCGTCCCCGGCGCCGAGGGGCTCTTCGCGATCGTGCTGCAGGATCGGGGCGCGGAAGAGGTCGCCGCCGGGGCGCCCGCGATCACGCCCGTGCCCGCCGCGCTCGAGCAGATCGAGGCCGAGCTGCGGACGACGCGGGCGGACCTGAAGTCCGCCATCGAGGGCGCCGAGGCCGCCAACGAGGAGCTCCGGTCGGCGAACGAGGAGCTCGTCTCCACGAACGAGGAGCTGCAGTCGGCGAACGAGGAGCTGCAGACGTCGAAGGAGGAGCTCCAGTCGCTGAACGAGGAGCTCGAGACCGTCAACGCGGAGCTGCGGCGGAGCGTGGAGGACCTCGCCACCGCGAACGCCGATCTCCAGAACCTCTTCGCGAGCACGGAGATCGCGACGCTGTTCCTGGACGGCGACCTCCGCATCGCCCGGTTCACCCCCGCCGCGACCGCGCTCTTCCGGCTCATCCCGGGCGACGTCGGGCGGCCCATCTCCGACCTCGCGCCGCGGTTCGAGGGGAACGACCTCGCCGGCGACGCCGGCGACGTGCTCGCCACCGGAAAGCCGACGGAGCGGCAGGTCCGCTCGGCCGACGGGTCGTCCTGGTTCATCCTGCGCGTGCTCCCGTACCGGAGCGCCGCGAACGAGGTCGTCGGCGTGGTGGTGACGTTCGTCGACGTCACGGAGCTGAAGCGCGCGGAGGCCCGGCTCACCTACGTGGCGACGTTCCCGGAGAAGAACCCGAACCCGATCGTCGAGGCGGACGCGGACGGGCGCGTGCTGTACGTGAACCCCGCGGCGCTCCTCCTCTTCCCCGACATCCGCGAGCGCGGCGTCGCGCACCCGTGGCTCGCGGGATGGGAGGAGGTGGCGCGGGCGATCCGCGAGCGCACCGCGCCCGGGGCGCGGGCGGTGACCGTCGGCGAGCGCACGTATCACCAGGTTCTCGTCTTCGTCCCGGAGGAGCGGGTGGTCCGCACCTACGGCACCGACATCACGGACCGCGTTCGCGCCGAGGCCGAGCGCGAGCGGCTGCTCGCGGAGGTCCAGCTCCGCGCGGCGGAGCTGGACGCGACGTTCTCGTCGATCGTGAACGGGGTCGTGGTCTACGGGCGCGACGGGAAGATCGCCCGCATGAACCGCAGGGCCGAGCAGCTCCTCGGCTTCACGCAGCGCGAATTCATCGCGCTCGGCGACCTGCGCGCGCGGGCCGGGCGGGTGACGGTGGAGAGGCCGGACGGACGTCCCTTCCGGCTCGAGGACACGCCGACGTACCGGGCGCTCCACGGCGAGACCTCGCTCGACGTCCAGATGGTCCTCCACCTCCCGCCGGGGCGGACGACGACCGTCCTCGCCAGCGCGGCCCCCATCCTCGGACCCGGCGACGAGATCGTCGGTGCGGTCGCCACGTTCGCGGACCTCACCGAGCTGCGCCGCGCCCAGGAGGCGGTCCTCGAGAGCGAGCAGAAGTACTCGGCCATCCACGACCACGCCCCGTTCGCCATCGCGCTCACGGCGCCCGACGGCACGCTCGCGAGCGTGAACGACGCGTTCACGCGTCTCTTCGGCTACCAGCGGGACGAGGTGGTCGGGAGGTCGAGCGTCGACCTCGGCATCGCCGACCCGGCGTCGCGGGGGCGCGTCGAGGCGGCGTTCAAGGAGCGCGGCGCAGTGCGGGACCTCGAGGTCGTGCGCAGGACGAGGTCCGGCGAGCCGCGCGTCGTCTCGCTCAACATCGAGCCGGTGGTCATCCGCGGCCGGACGTTCACGCTCACCACGAGCCAGGACGTGACGGAGCGCAAGCGGGCGGAGGACGCGCTGGAGCGCTCGCGCGAGGGGCTCTCGCGCCTCGCGGAGGCGTCGCTCCGCGTCGTCCGCGAGACGGACCTCGGGGGGATGCTCCAGGCGGTCTCGGAGGCGGCGCTCGCGCTCACCGGCGCCCGCCTCGCCACCGCCGGCCACGGCTACGTCGGCGGGCGATTCCTCGTCGGCGGCTCCGCGCGCGCGCTGGACGCGCCCGCCTGCCCGCCGGGCGACATGTTCGAGGTGAGGAAGGGCGGGGTGCACCTCGACCTCGCGGACGGCGCGGAGGCGATCCGGCTCGACGACGCGGCGCTGCGCGCGCACCCGCGGTGGTGGGGTCTGCCGCTCGAGCACGTGCCGATGCGCGGCCTCCTCGGCGTGCGCATGGTCGGGCGCAACGGGCAGACGAGCGGCATGATCCTCGTGACCGACAAGGCCGGAGGCGAGTTCGGCGAGGAGGACGAGTCGCTCCTCAGGCAGCTCGCGACCATCGCGTCGCTCGCGCTGCAGCACGTGGAGGCGCGCATCTCGCTCGAGGCGGCCGACCGGAGCAAGAACGACTTCCTCGCCATGCTCTCGCACGAGCTGCGCAACCCGCTCGCGCCGATCCGGAACAGCCTCTACATCCTCGACCGCGTCGCGCCCGGCGGCGAGCAGGCGCGGAAGGCGCACGCCGTCATCGAGCGCCAGACGGGGCACCTCACGCGCCTCGTCGACGACCTGCTCGACGTGACGCGCATCTCGCGCGGCAAGATCCAGCTCCAGCTCGAGCGGCTCGACGTCGGCGAGGTGGTGCGGCGCGCGGCCGACGACCACCGGGCCTCGTTCGCGAACGGCGGGGTCGAGCTCCAGGTCTCGGCGCCCGACGCGCCGCTCTTCGCGCAGGGCGACCGCACGCGGCTCACGCAGATCGTCGGCAACCTCCTCGAGAACGCGCTCAAGTTCACCCCGCGCGGCGGCACGACGTCGATCGCGCTCGAGGAGAACGGGGTCCTCCGGCAGGCGGTCCTCCGCGTGCGCGACACGGGCGCCGGCATCGCGCCGGACATGCTGCCGCGCCTCTTCCAGCCGTTCACGCAGGCCGACACGACGCTCGACCGCAGCAAGGGCGGGCTCGGGCTCGGGCTCGCGCTCGTGCGCGGGCTCATCGAGATGCACGGCGGCACCGTCACGGCGGAGAGCCCGGGCCTGGGCAAGGGCACCGAGCTCACCGTGCGCCTGCCGCTCGGCGGCGCGGGCGCGCCCGCCACCCCGCCGCCGAGGAGCGTCGCCGGGCCCGGCCGGCGCCGCGTGCTCGTCATCGAGGACAACGTGGACGCGGCGGAGAGCCTGCGCGACGCCCTCGTGCTCGGCGGGCACGCCGTCGACGTGGCGTTCAGCGGCGCGGAGGGGCTCTCGAAGGCGCGCGGCTTCTCCCCGGACGTGGTGTTCTGCGACATCGGCCTGCCGGGCATGGACGGCTACGAGGTGGCGCGCGCCATCCGGACGGACGAGGCGCTGCGCGCCGTGCGGCTCGTCGCGCTCACCGGCTATGCCGGGCCCGACGACGTCGCGCGCGCGAAGGCGTCCGGCTTCGACGCGCACGTGCCGAAGCCGCCGACCCTCGAGGCGCTCGAGCAGTCGATGTCGTCGTGAGCCGGATCAGTCGTCGCCGAGGAGCTTCTCGAGCCTCGCCCGCAGCGCCGCGATCGTCGCGCCCGACGGCGGCTCGCCCGCGAGCGTCTGGAGCAGGAAGACGTCGCGCACCGCCGAGCCGAAGGTGTCGACGCGCATCGCCCGCGGATACAGGCCGAGCTCGCCGAAGACCCGCAGGATCCGGCCGAGGAGGCCCACGGCGTCCTCGCCCCGGATCTCGACCTCCACGTCCGTGCGCGTCGGCTGGACGCGGAAGCTCGCGAGCGGGATCGCCGCCGCGTCCTCGGGCGGCAGGTGCTCGCGCAGCAGCGAGAGGAAGTCGATGGCCGAGGGCTCCACGGCGCCGTCGAGGACGTCGAGGTCGATCTCCGCCGTCCAGCGCGTCGAGCCGCGGCGCGCGGTGGCGCGGACCACGCTGATGTGGCGGGCGGCGAGGCCCGCGGCGAGCCGCCCCGCCCAGGCGGCGTGCAGCGAGCCGGAGAGGTGGAGCGTGTAGCGCCGCCCGCGCTTCGGGACGAGGCGGCAGGTCCACTGCTGCTCGCGCTCGGGCGCGAGCGAGGGGGCGAGCAGGCCGGCGGGGAGGGCGAGGTCGGAGGACGCCATGGCGCGTGATCGGGGAGCAAGCTCCTTGCCACCCGCGCGGACGCCGCGGGCGTGGGGGATCGCGCGGCGGAATGGGGCGGCTGCCCGGAGAACGGGCACGGGGTGCCTCCGTCCGCGCACCCGGGATCAGCGCGCCAGGCCGCGC
>DASSQM010000139.1:0-3355 GCA_035702465.1 Anaeromyxobacter sp.
AGCTCGGCACGACGCTCACCGAGATCGGCGCGGAGCGCGCCGGCAATGCCGACGGCACCATCCCGCCGTACCAGGGCGGGCTCACGCAGCCTCCGGCGAGCTACGTGCCGGGGAGCGGGACCCGGCCCGATCCGTTCGCCCACGAGAAGCCGCTCTTCTCGATCGACGGGAAGAACGCCGCCGCGCACGCCGCGCGGCTCACCGATGGGGTGAAGGCGCTCCTGGCGAGGTATCCCGACTTCCGGATCGACGTGTACCCGACCCATCGGACCGTCGCGTTCCCGAAGTTCGTCACCGACAACACGGTCCGGCTCGCCACCTCCGCCCGCACGGCGCACGACGGCCTCTCGCTCGCGGGCGTGCGCGCCGCCTACCCGTTCCCCATCCCGAAGACCGGGAACGAGGCGATGTGGAACCACCTCCTCCGGTTCTCGGCCATCTGCGACCGGCGGCGGACCGCGGCGTACGTCATCGAGCCCTCGGGCGCGCTCACGCTGACGAGCACGGCGAACATCCTCGAGAGCTATCCGTACTGGGACGAGCGCTCGACGGCGTCGAACGTCTACTTCCGGTTCCGCATCGCGTACGACGGCCCGGCGCGCCGCGCCGGCGAGGGCATGATGCTCGTCGACCCCGTGGACTACGTCGAGCGCGGGCGGCGCGGCTGGCAGTACCTGCCCGGGCAGCGGCGCGTGCGGCTCGCCCCGGACCTCGCCTACGACACGCCGAACGCGGTCAACGCCGGCGCCCAGACCTTCGACGACGCGCTCCTCTTCAACGGGAAGATGGACCGGTTCGACTTCACCCTCGTGGGCAAGCGCGAGATCTACGTCCCGTACAACGTCTACCGCGCCGCCTACGGCGCAACGGCGGAGGAGCTGCTCCAGCCGAAGTTCGTGAACCCCGACCTCCTCCGCTGGGAGCTGCACCGGGTCTGGGTGGTCGACGCGAGGCTCAAGCCGGGCAAGCGCCACGTCTACAGCCGCCGCGTCTTCTACCTCGACGAGGACAGCTGGGCGGCGCTCCTCTCCGATCAGTACGACGGCCGGGGCGCGCTCTACCGCGTGGGGCTCGCGTTCATGGCCCCGAGCTACGACCTGCCGGCTCCCTGGCCCGATCCGTTCCTGCACTACGACCTCGTCTCCGGTGGCTACGCGATCAACGGCTGGCCGGGGGCGCAGGGGTGGATGCGCCACGTGTCGTGCCCGGGCGAGAACGAGTGGTCGCCGGACGCGCTCGCGGGGGCGGGGATACGCTGATGGCCGTGCGGCGCGCCGCGTGGATGGCCGGCGCAGCGCTGCTCGCGGCGTTCCGGCCGGCGCTGGCGCAGTTCGAGGACCCGCTCGACCGACCTGCCGAGCGGAGCAGGCTCGCCTCGCGGCGCCTGCTGCTCGGCGTCGCCGCCGCCGGCGGGCGCCTCGTCGCCGTCGGCCAGCGCGGCCACATCGTGTGGTCGGACGACGCGGGGGCGAGCTGGACGCAAGCGTCGGTCCCGGTGAGCACGGATCTCACCGCGATCCGGATGGTCTCGCCGGAGCGGGGCTGGGCGGTCGGGCACGGCGGGGTCGTCCTCGCGACCGCGGACGGCGGGACCACCTGGACGCGGCAGCTCGATGGCCGCCGTCTCGGGGCGCTCCTCGCCACCGCGTACACGGGTCGGGCGCGCGACGCGCGGCCGGGTCTGCGGGAGCAGCTCGAGACGCTCGGCGCGGAAGGCGCAGATCTGTCCTTCCTCGACGTCCACTTCGACGACGAGCGGACGGGGTTCGCCGTGGGGGCCTTCAACCTCGTCGTCCGCACCGACGACGGCGGCGCGACCTGGACGCCGTGGCTCGACCGCTCGGAGAACCCGAGGGGGCTGCACCTCTACGCGATCCGGCGTGCGGCGGGCGCGCTCTGGGTCGTCGGCGAGCAGGGGATCGTCCTCCGGCTCGATCCCGGCGCGCGCCTCTTCCGACGAGTGAAGGTCCCGCCGGGCGGCAGCCTCTTCGGGATCGTGGGGCACGGCCGGTCGGCGATCGCGCACGGGCTCCGCGGCCGGGTGCTCCGCAGCGCGGACGGCGGCGCGTCCTGGCGGGAGGTGCGCTCCGGCGTGGAGGACGCGCTCAACGGATCGGCGGCGCTCCCGGACGGCCGGATCGCGATCGTGACGCAGGCGGGGCAGGTGCTCCTGAGCGACGACGCCGGCGCTTCGTTCGGGCCTGCCCGGGGAGAGCCAGGAGCGCCCGCGGCGGCCGCGGCGCCGGCGCGCGCGCGCGGGCTCGCGATCGTGGGCGCGGCGGGCGTGAGGGTGGAGGCGCTGCGGTAGACGGCGTGGAGGGCGGGCAGGTGAGGCGGGAGCGGTTCGACGAGATGCCGGTCGTGCGCCGCGTCGAGGACTTCGACCGCGGCTCGGGGAGCTGGCTCGAGCGGCTCGTGTTCAACCACCGGCTCGCGGTGGTGGTCGCCGCGGCCCTCCTCACCGCGGCGCTCGGGGCGATGGCGGCGAGCCGCTCCGTCGTGAACGCGGATTTCGTCAAGATGATGCCGGCGCGTCACCCGTTCGTCCGCGCCTATCTCGAGACCGCCCCGGAGCTGCGCGGCCTCGGCAACTCGCTCCGGGTCGCGGTGGAGGCGACGCGGGGAGACGTGTACGACCCCGAGTATCTGGAGGCGCTGCGCCGCATCACCGACGAGCTCGTCCTCATGCCGGGGAGCGATCGCCCTTGGGTGAAGTCGATCTGGATGCCGTCGGTCCGCTGGACGGAGGTCACCGAGGAGGGCTTCCGCGGGGGCCCGGTGATGCCGGACGATTACGACGGTTCGCCCGCGGCCGTCGCCGCCCTGCGCCGGAACGTCGTGCGCGCGGGCGTGGTGGGAAGCCTCGTCGCGAGCGACGCGCGCTCGGCCGTGGTGTTCGTCCCGCTGCACGACCGCGATCCGGTGACCGGGGCCGGGATCGACTACCCCGCGCTCTCCCGCCGCCTCGAGGACCTCCGCGAGCGGTTCGAGGGGGCGCCGGGTGCGCGCGTCCGGCTGCACGTCGTCGGGTTCGCGAAGCTCGTCGCGGAGCTCCTCGCCGGGATCCGGGCGGTGATGGCCTGGTTCGCCGTGGCCGCCGCGATCGCGGCGGGCGCCCTGCTCGCGTACACCCGGTGCCTGCGGAGCACGGCGCTCGTCGTCCTCTGCTCGGCGACGGCGGTCGTGTGGCAGGTGGGGATCGTCACCGCGCTCGGGATCCCGCTCGACCCGTTCTCCGTCCTCGTGCCGTTCCTGGTGTTCGCCCTCGGCGTCTCGCACGGCGCCCAGAAGATGAACGGGATCATGCAGGACGTCGGGCGCGGCACCCACCGGCTCGTCGCGGCGCGATACACGT
>DASSQM010000140.1:0-2655 GCA_035702465.1 Anaeromyxobacter sp.
CGGCAAGAGCCGTCGCGCCACCGGGTACGTGATCGGGTTCCCCACCGCGCCGCCCGCCGGCCACGAGCTGCGCGACGTGGCGGCGGTGCTCGACGAGGTCCCGCCCTTCACCCCGAAGCTCGTCGAGCTCATCCGCTGGGCCGAGGAGTACTACCTCGTCCCGCCGGGCGAGCTGCTCCGCGCGGCGCTCCCGCCCGGGCTCAACACGCGCAGGGGCGCGGAGGCGCCGGCGCGCCGCGGCGTCGAGTACGCGCAGGCGGAGCCGTCCGCCGCCGACGCCGTCGCCGGCCTGTCGCGCGCGCCAGCGCAGCGCGCCGTCCTCGAGTACCTCCTCGCCCGCGGCCGCATCCCCGTGGACGAGCTGCGCGCCGCGTTCCCGCGCGGCCGGGCGGCGCTCGGCGCGCTCGCGCGGCGCGGCCTCGTCCGGCTCGAGAGCGAGACCCCGGTCGCGCGCGCGGGGGTCCTCGCGTCCGCCGGCGGCGCTCCCGTGCTCACGGCGGCGCAGGCCGCCGCGCTCGCCGAGATCGAGCGCGCGTTCGGCGCGTTCGCGACGTTCCTCCTCCACGGCGTCACCGGGTCCGGGAAGACGGAGGTCTACCTGCAGGCCATCGCGCGCGCCCGCGCGGCGGGGAAGGGCGCGCTGGTGCTCGTGCCCGAGATCGCGCTCACGCCGCAGCTCTCCGGCCGGTTCCGCGCGCGGTTCGGCGACGACGTGGCGCTGCTCCACTCCGGGCTCTCCGCCGCCGAGCGGCACGCGGAGTGGCTCCGGCTGCGGCGGGGTGACGCGCGCATCTGCGTCGGGGTGCGGAGCGCCATCTTCGCGCCCGTGCAGGACCTCGCGGTGCTCGTCGTCGACGAGGAGCACGAGACGAGCTTCAAGCAGGAGGAGGGTCCGTCCTACCACGCGCGCGATCTCGCCGTGGTGCGCGGCAAGCTCGAGGACGCGGTCGTGATCCTCGGCTCGGCGACGCCGTCGCTCGAGACGCTCGAGAACGCGCGGCGCGGGCGCTACCGCCGGCTCGAGCTCCCCACCCGCGTGGACGACCGGCCGCTGCCGGGCGTGGAGCTCGTCGACCTCCGCAAGCTCCGCCGCCCCGGGCAGGACCTCGCGCCGGCGCTCCTCTCGCCGCGCCTCGCCGGCGCGGTGGGGGAGACCGTCGCCGCGGGGCAGCAGGCGATCCTGTTCCTCAACCGGCGCGGGTACGAGACGCTCGTGGTCTGCGAGGCGTGCGGCGCGGAGGCGCGCTGCACCGAGTGCTCCGTGGCCCTCACGCACCACGCACGGCGCGGGATCCTGCTCTGCCACACCTGCGGGCACACGGAGCGCATGGACGCGCGCTGCCCGCTGTGCGGCGGGGTGCGGTTCGGGGTGGGGGTCGGGACGGAGCAGGTCGAGGAGGCGGTGCGCGCGATCGTCCCGTCCGCGCGCGTCGCGCGCCTCGACCGCGACGCGGTGGGGAGCGCCGACGACGCCGCCGCGGTGCTGGCCCGGTTCGCGCGGCGAGAGGTGGACGTCCTCGTCGGCACGCAGATGGTGACGAAGGGGCACGACTTCCCGGGCGTCACGCTCGTCGGCGTCGTGCTCGCCGACACCGCGCTCGCCCTGCCCGACTTCCGGGCCGCGGAGCGCACGTTCCAGCTCCTCACGCAGGTCGCCGGGCGCGCCGGGCGCGGAGCCGAGGCGGGCCGGGTGATCGTGCAGACCTTCAACCCCGGGACGCGCGCCGTGTCGTCCGCGGCGGCCCACGACTACGCGGCGTTCGCGGAGCGGGAGCTCGAGGAGCGGCGGCGCGTCGGGTGGCCGCCGTTCTCGCGGCTCCTCGCGGCGCGCGTCGAGGGAACCGAGGCGGGGGCGCGGCGGACCGCGGAGGCGCTCGCCCGCGCCGCCCGTCCCGCGCTCCGAGGCGAGGTCGCGATGCTCGGCCCGGCGCCGGCCGCCATCGAGCGGATCCGCGGCCGGACCCGCTGGCACGTGCTCTTCCGGGCGCCGGCGCCGCAGGCGCTCTTCCGCGTCCACCGCGCCCTCGAGGCCGTGGCGCGGCGGCCGCCGGGCGGCGCCGCGGTCCGGTTCGACATGGATCCGTACTCGATGATGTGAAGGGGTGTGGGAGCCGTGTGGGAGGGCGCCGCCGGCTTGGTCGGCCGTCTCGTGCCGATCCATAATCGCAGCGCGTGGCGCGCGTCCTCCTCGTGAACGACGATATCGCCGAGATCTCGGCGGTGAAGCGCGTCCTCGCGCGCGCGGGCCACCAGCCGGTGCTCGCCACGAATGCCCAGGACGCGCTGTCGTCCATCCAGCAGGCCGCGCCGGACCTCCTCGTCGTGGGCGCCACCTGCGAGGGCGGGGAGGCGCTCCGGCGGATCACCGCGGAGGACGCCGCGCGCGCGATCCGGCTCGTGGTGCTGGGGGAGGCGGCGGGCGCGCCGGACTTCGCCGCGTCCGTCGCGCGTCCCGTCGATCCGGGGCAGCTCGCGGAGCAGGTCGCGGCCGCGCTCGCGGCGGCGGCGCCGGCGCCGCCGTCGCCCGCGCCGTCGCGGCCAGCCGCGAAGGCACCCGCGGCGAGGGCCGGCGCGCCGGCGGGCGCCGTGGCGGCGAACGGCCGGCCCGCTGCGGCGGGTCCGGCAGCGGCGCGGAGGGCCGCGGCCGAGGCGCTC
>DASSQM010000141.1:0-8844 GCA_035702465.1 Anaeromyxobacter sp.
ATTTACCAGGCACTTGAAAAAGTTGGTGGCATTGCTGAAGACATCACGTGGGAAATTTATCGCGACACATTGATCGAGCAGGCAGAGCAAGGCGTCGACTACTTCACGGTGCACGCCGGCGTGCTGCTGCGCTACGTCCCACTGACCGTCGGCCGCACGACGGGGATCGTCTCGCGGGGCGGCTCCATCCTGGCGAAGTGGTGCCTCTCCCATCACCGCGAGAGCTTCCTCTACGAGCACTTCGAGGAGATCTGCGAGATCTGCCGCGCCTACGACGTCGCCTTCAGCCTCGGCGACGGCCTGCGCCCGGGCTCGATCCACGACGCGAACGACGAGGCGCAGTTCGCGGAGCTGCGCACGCTCGGTGAGCTCACGGACGTCGCCTGGCGCCACGACTGCCAGGTGATGATCGAGGGGCCGGGCCACGTCCCCATGCAGCTCATCCGGGAGAACGTCGAGCTGCAGCAGCGCCTCTGCCACGAGGCGCCCTTCTACACGCTCGGGCCGCTCACGACGGACATCGCGCCGGGCTACGACCACATCACGAGCGCGATCGGCGCGGCGATGATCGGCTGGTACGGCACGGCGATGCTCTGCTACGTGACGCCGAAGGAGCACCTGGGCCTGCCCGACAAGAAGGACGTGAAGGACGGGATCATCGCCTACAAGATCGCCGCCCACGCCGCCGATCTCGCCAAGGGACACCCGGGCGCCCAGGTGCGCGACGACGCGCTCTCCAAGGCGCGCTTCGAGTTCCGCTGGGAGGATCAGTTCAACCTCGGGCTCGACCCCGACACCGCGCGGACGATGCACGACGAGACCCTGCCGCAGGAGGGAGCGAAGCTGGCCCACTTCTGCTCGATGTGTGGTCCCCACTTCTGCTCGATGAAGATCACGGAGGAGGTGCGCGCCTACGCGGCGCGCGCGGGCGTCTCCGAGGCGGACGCCCTCGAGCGCGGGATGAAGGAGAAGACGCGCGAGTTCCTCGAGGGCGGCGCGCAGCTCTATCGAAAGGCTTGAACGCGGGCGCGGCCCGGCCGCGCGTGCGCGAGCGGCCGCCGCGCGGTCCCGCCGATGGGGAGCCGCCGCGTGAGCGGCCGGCCGGCACGGGTGCGCCCCGTTCATGACGTTGCCCCTGCGGAGAGACGGCGCGCAGACTCGTGCGTTCCCGCTGCGGGCCGTTCCTTCGCGAGGCGTCATCCCGGCGCCCCGCGTGCCGAGCTCGTCCCGCCGGGCGGCAGCGTAGCGGCCGCGACGGCCGCGTCCCATCACGAGAGGAGGTACGGAATGCAGCTCGATCGCGACAAGCTGCTCTGGATGTACCGGACCATGCTGCTCATCCGCCGCTACGAGGAGCGGCTGGTGGACGCCTACCTCGAGGGGAAGATGCCGCGGTTCGACATCGGCTGGGGCCCGATCCCCGGCGAGATGCACCTCGCCGCCGGCCAGGAGCCGGTCGCCGTCGGCGTCATGGCGCACCTCCGCAAGGAGGACACCGTGACGGGTCCGCACCGCCCGCACCACCTCGCCATCGCCAAGGGCGTGGATCTGAAGAAGATGACCGCGGAGATCTACGGCAAGAAGACCGGCCTGGGGCACGGCAAGGGCGGGCACATGCACCTGTTCGACCCCGCCGTGAAGTTCTCCTGCAGCGGCCTCATCGGCGCGGGGTTCCCGCCGGCCGTCGGGGCCGCGCTCGCGGCGAAGATGCAGGGGAAGGACTGGGTCGCCGCCGCGTTCGCAGGCGAGGGCGCCGCGAACCAGGGATCGTTCCACGAGGCCCTGAACCTCGCGGCGATCTGGCGGCTCCCGGTGATCTTCGTCATCGAGGACAACTCCTGGGCGATCTCGGTCCCGAGGTCCAAGTCGACCGCGGTGTCGTCGAACGCGGATCGCGCCGCCGCCTACGGCGTCCCCGGCGTGCTCATCCCGGAGAACGACGCGCTCGCGATCGCCGAGGCCGCCGGCGTCGCCGTCGAGCGCGCGCGGCGCGGCGAGGGACCGTCGCTCATCGAGATCCGAACGTTCCGCTACCTGGGGCACTTCCAGGGCGACCCGGAGACCTACCGGCCGAAGGGAGAGGTCGAGGAGCTGAAGAAGCGGGACGGCATCGCGCGGCTCGGCCGCGTGCTCACGGCCCAGAAGCTGCTCACCGAGTCCCTCGACGGCGAGCTGCGCGCGGGGGTCGAGCGCGAGCTGGACGACGCCTTCGAGTTCGCGCGCTCGAGCCCGTATCCCGAGCCCGCGGACGCTCTCCTCCACGTCTTCGCGTGAGGTGCGCCATGACCGAGAGAAAGCTGACCATGAGCCGCGCCATCGTCGAGGCGATCGATCAGGAGATGGCGCGCGATCCGAAGGTGTTCGTGATGGGCGAGGACGTCGGCCCGTACGGCGGGATCTTCGGCTCCACCACGGGCCTCCTGCAGAAGTACGGCGAGGACCGCGTACGCGACACGCCCATCTCCGAGACCGCGTTCATCGGCACCGCGACCGGCGCCGCCGCGGAGGGAATGCGCCCGATCGTCGAGCTGATGTTCGTCGACTTCTTCGGCGTGTGCATGGACCAGATCTACAACCACCTCGCGAAGAACACGTACATGTCCGGAGGCGGCGTTCGGCTGCCGGTGGTGCTCACCACCGCTTACGGCGGCGGCTACAGCGACGCGGCCCAGCACTCGCAGGCGCTCTACGGCGTCTTCGCCCACGTCCCCGGGCTGAAGGTGGTCGTCCCGTCGAACGCCTACGACGCCAAGGGCCTCATGATCGAGGCCATCCGCGACGACAACCCGGTGATGTACTTCTTCCACAAGGGCCTCATGGGACTCGGCTGGATGACGTCGCCCGCCACGGCGGCGACGCCGGTGCCGGAGGAGCCGTACACCATCCCCTTCGGCAAGGCCGAGGTGAAGCGGTCGGGCACCGACCTCACCATCGTCACGGTCGGTCTCATGGTGCACCGCGCCCTCGAGGCCGCCGCCTCGCTCGAGAAGAAGCTCTCGATCGAGGTCATCGACCTGCGCACGCTCGTGCCCCTCGACCGCCCCACCGTGGTGGCCTCCGTCAAGAAGACGGGGAGGCTCCTCGTCGTCGACGAGGACTACCGCAGCTTCGGCCTGACCGGAGAGCTCGCGGCGTCGGTGGCCGAGGCGGACGTCCCCATGCGCCGCTATCGGCGCCTCGCGGAGCCCGACGTCCCGATCCCGTACAGCCGACCGCTCGAGCAGTTCGTGTTCCCGAGCGCCGAGACGATCGCGGCGGCCGCGCGGGCCGCGGTCGCCTGAAGCGCGTCGGAAGACCTCAGGGAGCGGGAGCGGCGCCCAGCACGGCACTGCTCCCGCGGGAGGAACGCCATGGCGAGCATCCCGGTGACCGTGCCCGACGTGTGGAGCGACGACAAGAGCAAGGAGGGCGTGATCGTCAACTGGTTCTACGAGGAGGGCGCGCGCGTCGCGGCGGGGACGGTCATCGCCGAGGGGATGGTCGAGAAGGTCAACTTCGAGATCCAGGCGCCCGCCTCGGGCGTGCTCCGGACGCCCGCGCCGGTGAACACGCCCATCGTCCCGGGGAAGGCCATCGCCCGGATCGAGACGGAGGGCTAGGAGGGTACGTCGTGGAATATCGTCGGCTCGGCACCACCGGTCTCTCGGTCTCGCGCATCTGCCTCGGCTGCATGAGCTACGGCGATCCGACCGCCGCGCTGCCGGGCGCGCCTCCGCGCTGGGAGTGGACCCTGCGCGAGGACGAGGCGCGACCGTTCTACGAGCGCGCGCTCGAGCTCGGCGTGAACTTCTTCGACACCGCGAACGTGTACTCGTTCGGGCGGAGCGAGGAGATCACCGGGCGCGCGCTGCGGGAGCTCGCCCGCCGCGAGGAGGTCGTGCTCGCGACCAAGGTGTGGGGCGTCATGCGGCCCGGGCCGAACGGCGGCGGCCTGTCGCGCAAGGCCATCCTCCACGAGATCGACGCGAGCCTGAAGCGGCTCGGGACGGATCACGTCGACCTCTACCAGATCCACCGCTGGGACGACGCGACGCCCATCGAGGAGACGATGGAGGCGCTCCACGACGTCGTCCGCGCGGGGAAGGCGCGGTACCTCGGAGCGTCCTCCATGTACGCGTGGCAGTTCGCCAAGGCGCAGCACGTCGCGGAGCGGAACGGGTGGACGCCGTTCGTCTCGATGCAGGACCACTACAACCTCCTCTACCGCGAGGAGGAGCGGGAGATGATCCCGCTCTGCCGCGACCAGGGCGTCGGCGTGATCCCGTGGAGCCCGCTCGCGCGCGGGCGGCTGGCGCGCGCGCCCGACGCCGGCACGACGAGGCGGTCGCAGGCGGACCGCTTCGGTCAGACGCTCTACGCCGCCATGGCGGACGCCGACCGGCGCGTCCTCGACGCGCTGGACCGGGTGGCGAGGGCGCGGCACGTGCCGCACGCGCAGGTCACGCTCGCGTGGCTCCTCCAGAAGGACGGCGTCACCGCGCCCATCGTCGGCGCGACGAAGATGGAGCACCTCGAGGCCGCCATCGGCGCGCTCGAGGTCCAGCTGTCGAGCGACGAGGTCGCGGGGCTCGAGGCGGCGTACGTCCCGCACCCCACCGCCGGGTTCGCGTGAGGGGATGAACGGACGCACGCTCCCGAGGAGTCCCGCGCGGAGCCGCACGCGAGGGCACGGCGCTCGGTCGCAGCCCCGCGCGGACCCTTGGTCCCCGGCGCCGGAACGGCTTGTCATGGGCACGGGGCGAACCGGAAAGGCGGGTCCTCGTGCTGACCTCCATCGTCGATCCGAACAACCTGCGGACCGCCTTCGCCGGCCTGTCCGTCGCCCGGGACCTCGTCACGGCGATCCGCGACGACGTCGCCTTCGTCCGGCGGGTTCGCCGTGCGCTCCTGCGCATGCCGTTCGAGCGCGAGGCGGCGTTGCCCGCGGACGTCTTTCCGGCCCCCGCGCCCTTCCAGGCGCCGTGGCTCCAGGGGAAGAGGATCGCGATCGTCGCCTCGGGCGGCAGCGGCGCGACCGCGTCGCTCGTCGGCGTGCAGCGCGCGCTCGAGGAGGCGGGCGTCGCGCCCGCGGCGATCAGCGCCTGCTCCGGCGCGGTCCTGTTCGCGTCGCTCTGGGCCTGCGGCCTCGACGCGGCGGCGGTCGCGCGCTTCTGGATGACGCTCCCGCGCGAGGGTTACCTCGATCCCGACTGGCGCAGCCTCCTGCACGCGGGCGCCGCGGCGTTCCGCGGCTGGGGCGGGCTCCTGTCCGGCGACGCGCTGGAGCGGTCGTTCCGGGCCGTGCTGGGCGACCGCCGGCTGGGCGAGACCCGCATCCCGTTCTCCACCGTCGTGTGGAACGTGGATCTGAACCGCGTGGAGCACGTCGGCACGCGGTTCACCCCGGACCTGCCCGTCGCGGTGGCGGCGCGGGTCGCGATCTCGATCCCCATCTTCGTGGAGCCGGTCCGGATCGGATCGCACCTGTACGGCGACGGCGGCGTCGTGGACATCTTCCCGGTGCGGCCGGTCCTCGGCGAGGAGCCCGACGTCGTCGTCGGGCTCAACTGCTACCTGCCCGAGAACTTCGCCGGCGAGGATCTCTCCGGCTGGCGCGACCGCACGTTCGCCATCCTGCGGGCGAGCGAGCAGCTCCGCTGGTCCGGGATGCTCGCGCTGGCGCGGGAGCAGGCGCGGCTCGCCGGCGAACGCCTCCTCCTCCTGCACCCGGTGCCGTACGCAGAGGTGCGCGGCGCGCGCTTCTACGAGACGTTCCTCGATCGCGAGAGGTGGCCGTCGTTCATGCGCGCGGGCAGGACGGCCGCGCGCGACGCGCTGCTCGCGCGCGGCCCGACGGGACGAGCTCCGTTGCCGCCGTAACCGGACGTGGCGTGGCGCGTATCTCGATCGTCGCCCGTGGCCTCCGGAAGCGGGGCAGGGCGCGAAAGGGAGAAGCCATGTCTCTGAAGGTGAAAGCCCGCGTCGTCGGTGGATCGATCGCGGTGCTCGTCGCAGCGATCTCGACCGCGTCGGCGGAGGAGCGGAGGGCAGCGTCGCCATCCGCCTCGTCGGCCCCGATCCCGGCGGCGCTCGCCGCGCCCGCGGGACACGAGCTCGCGTTCGAGCTCCTCGCGGACGGCGTGCAGATCTACTCCTGCGTCCACGCGCGAGGCGCCGCCGGCGCGGCCGCCGCGTGGGAATTCCAGGCCCCCGAGGCGACGCTCACCGATCGCCGCGGCCGGCGCGCAGGACAGCACGGCGCCGGTCCGACGTGGGAGGCGCTCGACGGCAGCAGCGTGAAGGGCGCCAAGGTCGAGTCCGCGACGCCGGATCCGTCGGCGATCCCGTGGCTCCTCTTGCGCGCCGCCTCCCATGGCTCGGGCGCCGGGCAGATGGCAGACGTGACGTTCGTGCAGCGCGTCTGGACCTCGGGCGGGAACGCGCCGTCCGACGGCTGCGGCGACGCGACCGTCGGCGCGACCGCACGCGTGCCGTATCGCGCCGTGTACCGCTTCTATCACACCCGGGCGATACGACCCGGGGAGGGCGAGAGGGCGATCCCGACCGGCGGTTCGTCGTACCCGTAACCGGAAGAGCCCGCGTACGTATTCCGTGCGGCGAGGTCCGCGTGCAGGCAGTGATGGAACAGGCTGCGCTCATGATCGACGGCCGGGGCGAAGTCGACGCCGTGGGCGCGTCGCGTGCGGACCGCGCCATGGATCGGTACGCCGCCGGCGACGAGACGGCGTTCGACGCCGTCTACGACGAGGTCGCGCCGCGGCTGTACCGCTTCGCCCTGCGGTGGACCGGCAGCGCGAGCGCGGCGGAAGACGTCGTGCAGCAGACGCTGCTGCAGATCCACTGCGCTCGCGATCGCTTCGTGCGCGGCGGCGCGGTCCTCCCCTGGGCCTACGCCATCGCCCGCCGCCTGCTCATCGACCTCGGCCGCCGCGGCGCGCGCGAGGAGCTGCGGCCCGACGCCTTGCTCGATCCCGAGGCACCGACCCCGGGGCCTTCTCCCGAGGAGGCGCTCGATCGCAAGCGCGCGGAGGCCGAGGCGCGCCGCGATCTGTCCGCGCTGCGATCCGGATGGCGCGAGGCGTTCGAGCTCGTGAAGCTCGAGGGTCTCTCGGTGGCCGAGACCGCCGAGGTGCTCGGCATCACGCGCGGGATGGTGTAGATCCGCACGCATCGCGCCACCGTCGCGCTCCGCGAGGCGATGGCGCGGCGGCTCGGCGGGTCGCACGACGAGGCGGCTCTGCCGGAAGCCCGTGCCGTGGCGAGCGGCATCCGCGAGAAAGGAGCGTCCACATGAACCCGTCTGCCTCCCTGAAGGCGCGCGTCCTCGACGCCGTCCGGCAGCACCCCGTGCCGCGCCGGACCGATCGCCTCCCGCTCACCATCGCGCTCGCCGCCGCCGCGGCCCTCGCGATGTCCGCCGTCATCCAGTGGTTCCCGCCCGTGTTCGGCGAGATCGGCGGGATCGCTCACGCCGGCGGACGCCCGGCGTCGAGCGGGGCGTGGATCGTGGCCGGCACCGTCGTCCTCGCGGCGTCGGCGACCCGGCTCGCCCTTCCATTCCGGCGCTCGATGCTCTTCCCGGCGCGCGGGCTTCTCCTGGGGGTGGCCGTCGCGGTGCCGCTCCTGCTCGGCGCGTGGCTCGTGCTCTGGCACGGCACCTACGTGGATCCGTTCACGCGCACCGGGTGGCGCTGCTTCGCCCTCACGGCGCTGACCGCCCCGTGGCCGTTCGCGGCGCTCGTCCTCGCCGGCCGTCGAGTGGAGCCGCGGCACCCCGCGATGGCGGGGGCCGCGCTCGGCTCCGTGGCGGGCGCGTGGGCGGCGGTGATGGTCGAGCTGTGGTGCCCGCTCGCGGCGCAGGAGCACGTGCTCGTGGGTCACGTCCTGCCGATGTTCGTGCTCGCGCTCGCGGGGGCGGCGTTCGGCGCGAGGACGTTCCGGGTCCGGCGCGTGCCGACGACCGCAAGGGATCAGTAGGGCCCCGCGAGGCCGAGCGCGCACTGCACCACCGGCCCGTCGAAGGACGACACGGACCCGCCGACGACCGGCGCCGTGCCGCACTCCGGGATGACGAGCCAGGGACGGTAGTCCGTGCCGGCGACGCGGATGACGAGCGCGGCGGAGCCGCCCGGCAGCAGGTACCGACCCAGGAAGCGATCGCTCACGGCCGCGAGGCGCGGCGTCAGCACGAGCTGGTTGCCCTGGCCCAGGTTGACGCCCAACGCGACGGCGAGCGAGAGGTACCCGCCGCTCACGAGACCGCCGTTGGCCGACGGGAGCACGCCGGTGACGCCGAGCGTCGGCTCGAGGAGCACGTCGACGCCGCGCTCGATGGACGCGGAGCGCACGAGCTGGAAGTGCGGGCCGAGGGAGATGCCGCCGAGGCCCAGGCGGAAGCCCAGGTCGGCGCCGTCCGACAGGCCGTGCCGGATCCCCCCGTCGACGAGCGGCATCCACTCGCCGTATCGCTCCACGCCGCCCGTGCTCTCCGTGACGAGCACGGTCCGGTACGCGCCGAGCGCGATCGTCGCCTGCGTCTCGCCCTGCGGCACCGTCCGGGCGGGGCCGGTGGTGAGGAGCGAGGGGCAGCCCGCGAGCAGGAGCGCGCCGACCGCGAGGATCGCGCGGGATCGGCGGTGGCGGGCGGCGGGGGGCAGGGGCACTTCGGATCCGGGGCGCGGAGTGGCTCGGGTCGAAGAGTACGCCGCGGGGCGCGTTCCGCCAGCGGATTCGACGGCGCTCGGGCGCTCCCGTCGCGCCGGGCTCGCGCCGGCCGGCGTTCACGCGCCGGCGGCGGCCTCGTCACTCTCGATCACGCGCGCGCGCTGCGGGTCGCAGGGAGCC
>DASSQM010000142.1:0-3999 GCA_035702465.1 Anaeromyxobacter sp.
CCTCGCCGGCTACGGGGTCGAGCCCGGGCTCGCGTCGTCCTCGAGGTCCTCCGGGCGCGTGCGCTGGAGGCGCGAGCGCACCTGCACGACCTCCTGGCTCGGGAGCACGAGCGCCGTGAGCCGGCCGCCGTACACGCACCCGGTGTCGATGCCGAGGCAGGCGACGCCGGGCGCGGGATCGTCGCGCTTCGGGAGATCGAGCCGGAGCGGGAAGTGCCCGTACACGACCGACTCCGGACCGGTCCACGCCTCGGCCCAGCGCCGGACGCCCGGCTCGCCGGCGTCGCCGCGCGTGCGCGGCACCGGCGCGCCGGCCGCGTCGACGTAGCGGAGCCGGATGGTCCAGTCCGGCGGCTGTGCGGCCACGCGGAGCCCGGGCAGGAACCCGGCGTGCACCGCCACCCAGCCCTGCCCGAGCGCGATGACGCGCGGGAGGCGCGAGAGCCAGAGGAGGTCGTCGCGGGTCAGCCGGGCGTGCTCCGCGGCGCGCCGCGCTTCGAAGCGGCGCATCGGGTTGCGATACGTGGGATCGTCCCGCCGCCGGGCCTCGTGCGCCGCGTAGCGGAGGTGCTTCTCCTCGTGGTTCCCGAGGACGCACTCCGCCCCGAGCTCGCGGACGCGCCGCAGCACGCCGACCGGGTCAGGCCCCCGGTCGAGCAGGTCCCCCAGGAAGACGAGGCGATCGCGCCCCGCCTGGTAGTCCACGAGCGCGAGCAGCTCGTCCACCTCCGCGAGGCAGCCGTGGACGTCCCCGATGACCAGGGTGCGGCGCGAGCCCGTCATCCTCCCCAAATCTACCGGGTGGAGGCCGGGGCGTCGAAGAATCCCGCGTAGGCGTCCCGCAGGGTGTCGTCGTCGAACGCCTGTCCGGGGCTGCGGTCGACGATCTTCCACTCGCCGTGCACGCGTGCCACCAGGTATTCCGAGACGATACGGTCCAGCTCCGCGCCCGGCGGCCGCCAGAAGTTCTCCGCGACCGTGACGACGGCCGCGCCCTGGGGCGCGCGGCGAACCGCCACGAGCTGGAACGACTCGAGGACCTGCGCGCGCGCGGCCGCGCGCCAGGGCGCGAGCGGATGCTCGTCCCCCGCCGCGGCGCGACGATCGATCTCCTCGAGGGTCCTCGGCGCCGTCAGCGCCCTCGCCGCCGCGTAGTCCTTCTCCTTCGGAGCCGCCAGCCGCCCGCTCGGCTGCTGCGGCCGCGGGCCCGCTCGCCGGACCGCCTCGAGATACCGGAGCAGGCATCTCGTGGGACCGACGAGGAGGTTCTCCGTGGGACGCCATCTGCCCTGGCGGTGGACGGCGGGACCGGTCGGGACGTCGTCATCCGCCGTCGCGATCGGGGTCGCGGTCGGGGTCGGGATCGCGGTCGGGGTCGGGGTGGCGGTCGGGGTCGCGGTCGCGGTCGCGGTCGATATCACGCTCGCCGCCGGGAGCGATCCAGCGTTGCGCGGGCTCGCCATCGAAACGCCGACAGTGACCGCGAGTATGAGTGCAAGTGGGTGCATGTAGTCCCGTCCGGATCGCCTCCGGCGTGGGAGCACAGTTGGACGTGCCCCGCGCCGAAACAACCCGCCGCCCCCAGTGCGCCGACCCGAACGACAGCGCGCTCTCGAGCGCGGGGACGTGGCTAGATTGGCTGGGGCCCCGGGGATACACTCGGTCGCCGGGCGGGGCCGGCGTCCAACTCCCAGATGGAACAGAAGCGCGTCCTCATCGTGGAGCCGGACAACGCCTTCGCGCTGTCCCTGGCCGCGATCTTCCACGAGGACGGCGCGGCGACGCGGGTCGCGTCGAGCGCGGCAGAGGCGGAGCTCGAGATCGCCACGCGGCGACCCGACCTCTCGGTGATCCGCGCGGAGCTGTCGGACCTGTCCGGGTTCTCCCTGTGCGCGCGGTTCCGCCACGATCCGGCCACCTCGACGCTGAAGATCATCCTCTACTCCTCCGACACCCCGCCCGAGGCGCTCGCGGAGCACGCCCGCACCGCCTGGGCGGCGAACGGGTACCTCGCGATGCCCCTCGACATGGACGCGCTCCGGAAGCTCGCGGCGAGCCTGCTCGCGCGCGAGGAGGCGGTCGAGAGCGCGGATGACGCGGTGATCCTCGAGGACGTCGAGGAGGTCGCGGCGGCCGGCGCGCCGGGTGGGCCTGGGGACGCGGCGCAGCCGGGTGAGGCACCGCCGCCGGTCCCGCAGCGGCCGAGGCGCGCCACCCTCACCGACGAGGATCGGCTGTTCGCGGACCGGGTCTTCCAGTCCATCTCCGAGCGCAGGGACGAGCTCCTCGCGGAGTCGCACCGCCGGCGCCCGCCGCCGCGGCGCGATCTCCTCCAGACGCCGGAGGGTCGGCTCCAGGTGCTGCGGGACGACCTGAAGGTCCGCGAGGCGCAGATCGCCCGGCTCGCCGAGATCTGGGAAGTCCGCGAGCGCGAGCTGTCCTCGTTCGACGAGCGCATGCACGAACGCGACGTCGAGCTCCAGGGCCTCAAGGTCCAGGTCGACGACCTCCTGCGCCGCCTCGCCGAAGCGCGCGACCTGTTCGTCAAGAAGGAGCGCGAGTACGGCGCGTCCATCGACGGCCTCCTCCTCGAGAAGTTCGGGCAGGAGAAGGAGCTCATCGAGGTCGTCGCGTCGAACGAGCGGCGCATCCACGAGCTGGAGCGCGACGTCCGCCGCCGCGAGGACGACCTCGCCCACCGCAAGATCGCGCTCGACGAGGCGCGCGAGGAGATCGCCCGCCTCGACCGGCAGGCGCGCGCGGAGGCCGCCCGGCTCGCGGAGCGCGAGCGGGAGCTCGGCGAGGAGCGCGGGCGCCGCGGCGACGAGCTCGCCGACGCGGAGGAGGCGCTCGCGGCCGCGCGGCGAGAGGCGGAGGACGAGGCGCGCGAGGCCGGCGCGCGGCGCGAGGCGCAGGACGCCCGGATCCGCACGCTCGAGGGCGAGGTGGAGGCGCTCCGCCGCGAGCGCGAGGCCGACGCCCGCGCGCGCGAGGAGGCGCGCGTCGCCGCCGAGGAGCGGATCCGCGCCGCCGAGGCCGAGCGCGACGACGCGCGGGCCGTGGGCGAGAAGGCGCGCACCGCGCTCGAGGAGCACCTGCGCGAGGTGGAGGCTGCGCTCGCCGAGGCCGAGGGCGCGCGGGAGAAGGCCGGCGCCGCCGCGCGCGAGGCCGCCGCGGCGTTCCAGGCTCGCATCGACGAGCGAGAGGCGGCCATCCGCGAGCGGGAGCAGCGGCTGCGCCTGCTCGACGACGAGTACCGGCAGTTCCGCGACGGGGCGCGGGCGCGCGAGGACGACCTCGCCCGCGAGGTCCAGGACCACCTCCAGCAGATCGGCTCGCTCGAGGGCGAGCTCGAGGGGCTCGCGCGCGAGATGTCCGAGCGCGAGGAGGAGCTCCGCGCGGAGGCCGAGGAGGCGCGCGCCGAGGCGGCCGCGAAGGCGGCGGGCGTCGAGCGCGAGGCGTACGACAAGGTCCAGGCCGCCGCGGCGCGGGCCGAGGACGCGGAACGGATGCTCGCCGGCGCCGAGGCGGCGCTCCAGGAGACGCGCGCGCGGTCCGAGGCGCTGGACCGCGCGCTCGCCGAGGCGCGCGATCGGGCCGCGGCCGCGGAGGCGTCCCACGCGTCCGAGCGGGAGGCGCTGCGCGGGCAGCTCGCGGAGGCGCGCGAGGAGGCCGACCGGCAGCGCACCCTCGCGGAGGGCACCGGCCGCGAGCGGGACGCCCTGCGCGCCTCGCTCGACGAGCGCGACGCGTCGCTCGCCCGGCGCGACGCCGAGGTCGAGGCGGCGCATCGGGCGACGGAGGAAGCCGGCGCCGCGGCGCGCCGCCTCGCGAGCGAGAAGGAGGCGCTGGCGGAGTCGCTCTCCCAGGCCGACGCGCGCGCGCGCCGGCTCGAGGACACCATCGAGGCCGCGCGGTCGGACGTGCAGCGGCTCACGCAGCGCATGCAGGAGACCGAGGCGGCGGCCGCGGCTCGCCAGGGCGAGCTCGAGGCGGACC
>DASSQM010000143.1:0-2141 GCA_035702465.1 Anaeromyxobacter sp.
CCTGGCGCCGGGCGGTGCGCCGGGCGCGCTCAAGGCACGCGTGCGCGGCGAGGCGGTCGCGGAGGGCGAGCTCGAGGCGATCGAGGACGCCCGGGCGCGCGTGCGGCTCGACTCCGTCGAGGCGGGCCACGCGGACTTCCGCGTGGAGTCGGTCGGGCCGGTCGTGCTCACGGTGAGCCGCGGCCGCGTCGACGTCGAGCCGCTCGTGCTGCGCGGGCCGAACACCGAGCTCGCGCTCTCGGGGAGCCGCGCCGCCAGCGGAGAGCTCGACCTCGCCGCGACGGGCGCGCTCGACCTGCGCCTCCTCGCCGGCCTCTTCCCCGACCTCAAGCGCCCGCACGGCCGGCTCGCGCTCGAGGCGCACGTCTCGGGGACGGTGCCGGAGCCGGTGCTCGTGGGCGCGGGGCGGCTCGAGGACGCGGGGTTCCAGCTCAAGGCGTCGAACGTGCTGCTCTCCGACATGCGCGGCGAGCTCGCGTTCTCCCAGAACCGGGTGCTGTTCGAGCGGCTCACCGCGGCCGTGAACGGCGGGCGCGCGGAGCTGCGCGGCGAGGTGGAGCTCGCGTCGTTCGCGCCGGTGCGGTTCCGCATCGAGTCGAAGCTCGACGAGATCCCCGTCGCCGTCCCGGCGTGGCTCCCCGCGACGCTGTCCGGCCGGGCGGAGGCGAACGGCACGCCCGAGAGCGCCACGGTGACGGGCCGGCTGCACGTGATCCGGTCCCGCTACACGACGAACGTCGAGCTCGAGAAGAGCCTGCTCGAGTTCCGGCGGCGGACGCAGGCCGCGCCCCGCGCGTACGACAAGGCCGGCGAGTGGCTTCGCTTCGACCTGCAGGTGGTGGTCGACGGCGACACCCGCGTCGAGAACGACCTCGTCTCGGGGGACGTGCGCGGCGAGCTCGTCCTCACGGGCAGCCTCGCGGCGCCCGGCCTCGTGGGGACGCTCTCGATGGCCGAGGGGAGCCGCGCCCGCTTCCGCGGCAACGAGTTCGCCCTGTCCCACGCGGTCCTCGAGTTCACGGACCGGAACCGCATCGAGATGGCGCTCGACGTGCATGGCGAGTCGCGCGTGCACGACTACCAGATCTTCCTCCATGCGTTCGGGCCGCTTGCCGATCCCCACGTGACGCTGACGAGCAACCCCGCACTGTCGCAGCCCGACATCATCACCCTGCTCTCGATCGGGTACACGCGCCACGACGCCGGGGCGGGCCAGGGCGTGCAGGGCGCGGCGGCGGCCGCCGCCGCCCAGGCGCTCTTCTCGGCGTCCGGGCTCGACGAGCAGGTGAAGCGGTTCCTGCCCCGGAACAACGTGCTGCGCGACTTCAACGTGCGGATCACGAGCGAGTACTCGGACTGGACCGGCCAGGTCGAGCCACGCGCGGAGTTCGAGTCGTGGCTCCTCCGCGACCGGCTGCGCTTCCGCTACCAGGCGCCGCTCGGCGGCGCGCGAGGGCACCGCGCGCAGGCGGAGCTCCGTCTCGGCCGCCGCACGGCCGTGCAGGGGCAGTGGGACAACGACAACCCCGACGTGCCCACCGGAGACTGGGGCGTGGACCTGAAGCTCCGCTGGGAGTGGACGGACGAGTGATCTCGCCGTCCGCCCATCCCGTGCCCGCGCCCGTGCCCGGAGGGTGCCGCGCTCGCGCCGGGCGCTGCCTCGTCGCCCTCGCGTCGCTCTTGCTCGCTGCGCGCACCCTCGCCCAGGATCCCGAGCCACCGCCACGCGTCGCGGCCGTCGACCTCGCGCTGCCCGCGGGCGACGACGAGGCCGCGGCGCGGTCGCTGCTCGCGGTCGAGCCGGGCGCGGCGCTCTCGACGCAGGCGCTGCGGCGCACGGTGCAGCGCCTCTTCCAGACCGGCAGGTACCGGAACGTCGTCGTGCGGGCGCGGCCCGCCGATCCCCCGCCCGGCGAGGGGGGGGCGTGGGTGCGCCTCGTCGTGGAGGCGCTGTCCGTCCGGATCGTCACGGCTGTGTCGGTCGCCGTCGAGGGGGAGCGCCCCGCGCTGGACGAGGCGGCGCTCCGCGATGCAGCGGGGATCCGGGTCGGCGAGACGTTCGAGGACGGAGACCTCGACGCGGCGTCGGCGCGGGTGCGCGCCGCGCTCGCGCGGCGCGGGTGGAGGAGCGCGCAGGTCGC
>DASSQM010000144.1:0-11970 GCA_035702465.1 Anaeromyxobacter sp.
CCTCGGGCGGGCGCTCGGCGCCGCGCGGGAACCGGCCGTGCCCGCGCGGCCCACCGGCGGCCGGGCGCAGGGCCGGTCCGCGGCGCGCGCCGCGCCAGGCGGCGAGCAGCCGCGGGATCCAGCGCGCGAGGTCCTGGGCGGCGTCCGCCATGGGACCGCCGTTGTAACCCACCGGCCGCGATGATGCCGGCGGGTGAGCTTCATGAAGCGGCGGACACGGTCGGGAGCGCGACGGGCGCCGGCGCGCGGCGGGCGCGCGCTGCACGAGGGCCCGAAGAAGGTCCGGCCGCCGGGGCGGCCGGAGGCGCGCCTCTCGAACCACAAGCGGCGCGCGGGGTGGCGTGCGACGCGGGCGTGTTCGTCTCCCACGACGAGGGCGGCTCGTGGCGGAACCTCACCCGGAACCTGCCGAACGTGAGCTTCGTCGACCTCGTGCACCCATGAGAAGGACGGGACGCTCACGGCGGCGACGTACGGGCAGAGCTCGTGGCGGATGCGGATCTGAGCGCGGCCGCCCTCCCCTCGCTAGATCCCCGGCACGAAGGAGGCACCCATGCCCGGCGTCCCCATGACCGCGGCAATCCGCGGGCTCACCTGCCAGCTCGAGCACGGGCCCTCGGGCTCGCGCATGTCGACCGTGCCACCGAAGGACAACGGCGGAGACGGCACGAGTTTTTCGCCCACGGACCTCGTCGGCGCCGCGCTCGCCTCGTGCGCGCTCTCCACCATGGCGCTCCAGGCGCAGCGCGAGGGGCTCACGTGGGGTGATGCCCGTGCGCACGTCGAGAAGCGGATGACGCCGCCGCCGCGGCGCATCGGCGAGCTCGTGCTCGTCTTCGACATGCCGCGCGAGGTGAAGCCGGAGCACCGCGCGCGCCTCGAGGAGCTCGCGCGCACGTGCCCGGTCGCGCGGAGCCTGCACCCGGACGTGCGGGTGCCGATGGAGTTCCGCTACTCCTGAGGCGGCGCGCTAGGAGCGGATCGCCTCCGGGACCGCCTCCGGCCGGACCGGCTCGCCCTCGATGAGCCGGAGCCGCGCACCTGCCCGAAGACGCGACGGCGCGCGATCGGCTACGCCATGGCCGCGCACTGCGCATGGTGCAGGACGCGGAGAAGGTACGTGCCCGCCGGAAAGATCACGCCCAGCGCCCCCCGACGCCGCTCGTTCCATGCCGCGCGATACGCGGAGAGGAACTCCTTCAAGCGCGAGAGGGCCTCGATCCTCTTCCACTTGTCGCGGGCGGCGACGCGCGGATTGAGCACCCGCCGTGGTTCTCCGGGCGCGGGGCGCGCCCACGGTTTCTGCGCGAGCACCTTCGCGGCGCCGAGAACGGCGGCACCTTTGGAACCGACAGCCTCCTGCTCGAGGGCGAGCAAGGCCGCGGAAACCTGTCGACGGAATTCAGCGCCGGAAACGAAGCCTGGCGGAACGGAGAGCTTCAACTCCGCGGCGCCGGGAAGGTAACCGTTGGAACGGAAGAAGGTCTTCGGCCGATCGGCGCGCAGGGGGGTTCCGCCGATCTGGCCAGGAGCTGTGCGGAGGCCGGGCCATTCGTTACCGTCGCGTACGAGGCGGGCAGCGACCGGGTTCGCGAGCACATACGCAGTCTTCGCGACGATGTCCTCCGGTGCCTCCAGCCGGACGGCGCTGTAACTGCCCGGCGCCCAGAACGCCTCCCAACGGCCAAGCAGGGCGTTCGTGGCGCGCGCGACCAACGAGCAGAGGTATTGGACGAACGCGGGAAGGCGCGCCTCGGAATCGGTCACGACCAGGTGGAAGTGATTCGACAGGACGCAGCATGCGTGGACCCGGATGCCGAACCGCCGCGCCGCGATGGCGAGGACGAACAGGAAGATGGCCTCCGAAGCGCGCGACGGCCGGAGGAAGAACCTCCGCTCCGAACACCGGCGGGTGACGAGGTACGTGGCTCCGGGCAAGATCTGGCGGGGGGCAGTCATGCGCGGTCCCTCGGCACATTGCATGCCGAGCAGGAGTCGCAAGCAAGTGGCGCCAGTCAGCGACCGAGGCGGTCCGCAGCGCGACCGGAGCGTCCGCGGCGCGGTACTCTGGGTCGGGGCGTCGCGTCTACGGGCGGATGGCGTCCGCGAGCGCCTCGCGCCGCACCGGCTCGCCCTCGATGAGCCTGCGCGCCGCGTCCACCTGGCCGAAGATCCCGAGCAGGAGCACGCCGCGCACGCGGTCGCCCTCGAGGTAGTAGACGATGCCCTCGCGGAACGGGGTCTTCCAGGTCGCCACCGTCTCGAGCCGCGCGTCGAGCCGCCCCACCGCCTCGTATCCGATCTCGAAGATGTCCGAGTAGAAGAACGGGAGCTGCGTCACCCGCTCGTCGCCCCCGGCCATGTTGCGGCCGGCGATGCGGCCCTGCGTGAGCGCCGCGTCCTCGTGCTCCACGCGCATGCGCCCGAGCGCCTTCGTCGGGAACCGCGCCACGTCGCCCGCCGCCCACACGCTCGGCGCGCTCGTGCGGAGCCACTCGTCGACCTCGACGCCGTTCTCGCAGCGGATGCCCGCAGCCTCGGCGATCGCCGTGTTCGGCAGGATGCCGAGCCCGGCGACCACCGCGTCCGCGACGAGCTCGTGGCGCTTGCCCGTCTTCACGACGGTCTTCTCGCCGCGCTCCTCGATCCCGGCGACGGTGTCGTTCGCGAGCACGCGGACGCCCTTCTCCTCGAAGTAGCGGGTGATCGACTTCGCCAGCTCCGCCGGGTAGACGCGCGCGCCGATGGCGTCCTCGGGGAACACCATCGTGACCTGCTTCCCGTTCGCGGTGAGCGCCGCCGCGAGCTCGGAGCCGATGAAGCCGCCGCCGATGACGACGACGCTGTTCCCATTAACGGCGCGGACGCGCTTGTAGTCCCGGATCGTGCGGTAGTAGACGACGCGGTCGCCGCCGTAGGGGAGGCGCCGCGGGTCGCCGCCGGTGGCGAGGAGGAGCTTCTCGTACTTGTGGACGCCACCCTTCTCGTCCACGACCTCGCGCGCCTTCGTGTCGATCGAGACGGCGCGGCAGCCGAGTCGGAGGTCGACGCCGGCCACCTCCGGCATCCACACCGTGTCCTCCGCCTTCCCGAGCCACAGGCCCTTGGAGAGCAGCGGCCTCACGTACGGCCGGTCCGCCTCGGCCGAGAGGATCCCGATCGCGCCGTCGCGATCCAGCTCGCGGATGGCCGCCGCGGCGGCGTGGCCGGTCATCCCTCCTCCGATGATCAGGTACCGGTAAGCGGTCATGAGCCTCCTCCTCGGGCCATCGGATGCTCCTCTTGGCGCCCGGGTTTCCGGCCGCTCGGGCCCAGAGGGGTCGGATCGCGTACCGCCGCGAGCTGCTCAGGCGAGGTCGAAGAGGAGCGCCTCCGCCGGCGCCGCGCCGCGGCCCTCGAGCACGAGCTCGCGCTCGTCCGAGATCGCGGCGCCGTCCCCTGCCCGGAGCAGCTGCCCGTTCACGGCGAGCTCGCCGCGCGCCACCTGGATCCAGGCGTGGCGTCCCGGCCCGAGCGCGTGCCGGACGGCCTCGCCGGCGGCGAGGACCGTGGCGTGGACGCGCGCGTCGGCGTGGAGCCGGAGCGAGCCGCCGTCGCCGTCGGGCGACGCGACGAGGAGGAGGCCGTTCCGCTTCCGATCCTCGGGGAACGGCCTCTGCTCGTACGAGGGCGCGTGCCCCTCGCGATCCGGCAGGATCCAGATCTGGAGGAAGTGCACCGGCGCGTCGCGCGAGCCGTTGAACTCGCTGTGGCGGACGCCGGTGCCGGCGCTCATGCGCTGCACCTCGCCGGGGCGGAGCACGCCGCTGCCGCCCGTGGAGTCCCGGTGCGCCAGCGCGCCGGAGAGGACGTACGAGAGGATCTCCATGTCGCGGTGGCCGTGCGTCGGGAAGCCCTCGCCCGGCTGGACGCGGTCCTCGTTGATGACGCGCAGCCCGCGGAAGCCCATGTGATCGGGGTCGCGGTAGTCGGCGAAGGAGAAGGTGTGGCGGGTGTCGAGCCAGCCGTGGTCGAAGTGCCCGCGGGCCTCGGACTTGCGGATCGTGATCATGGCCCGAACGTAAGGCCCCCGGACCCGCCGTCGAGGCCACAGGTATGGCGTCAGACCGGCAGCGGCACCTCGATCACCATGCCGTCCGCCGCGACGTCGAGCACGCCCCGGTACTCCTCGCGCGCCTGCTCGACGAGCGGTCCGAACTCGCGGTCGTAACGCGTCGAGAGGTGCGTGAGCACGAGCCGCGCCACGCCCGCCTCGCGCGCGACGCGGGCGGCCTCGCGCGAGGTGGAGTGAAGGGTCTCCTCGGCGCGCGCCTGCTCCGGGTCGCCGAACGTGGAGTCGTGGACGAGGAGGTCCGCCCCGCGCGCCGCCTCGACGGTGGCGGCGCACGGGCGGGTGTCGCCGCTGACGACGACCTTGCGCCCGCGCCGCGCCGGCTCGACCACCTCCTCCGGCCGCACCGTGCGTCCGTCCGGGAGCGCCACGGCGCGGCCGTGCTGGAGCTCGCCGAAGAGCGGGCCCTTCGGGACGCCCAGCGCCGCCGCGCGCTCGGGGTGGAAGCGCCCGGGCCGCTCGTCCTCGACGAGCGCCCAGCCGACGGACGGCGTCCGGTGATCGGTCTGGAAGGGCACCATGCGGCAGCCGTCCCTCCGCACGTCGCCGCCCGGCTCGACCTCGTGGATGCGGACCTCGAACGCCATCCGCTCGGCGCCGGTGAAGAGCATCACGTCGAGGAGCCGGCGCGCGGGGCGAGGGCCGTAGACGTCGAGCGGCAGCGCGCGGCCGAGCATCGAGAGCGTGCGCAGGAACCCGATGGCCCCGAGGTAGTGGTCGGCGTGGAAGTGCGTGAAGAAGATGGCGTCGACGTCGAACCCGGTGCCGTACCGGATCATCTGCCGCTGCGTCCCCTCCCCGCAGTCCACGAGGAAGAGCTCCCGCTCGCGGCGCACCGCGAGACCGGAGAGGTTCCGCTGGATCGTCGGCTGGGCGGCGGACGTGCCGAGGAAGGTGAGGCGCAGCATCGAGGGGGCAATCTAGCGGGAACGGCGCCGCCGCGGGGCGCTCACGACGACGCGCTCGTGTACCGGCCAATCGACCGCAGCCACGCGACCCGCGAGAACGCCGCGAACGCGACGGCGCCGGCGAGCGCCGCCAGGGCGTCGCGGGGCCCGAAGTCCTTCCCGAGCAGTGCCCGCGCGGGGAACGTCGTCATGATGGCGAGCGGCACCACCCAGGTGAAGACGATGCGCAAGAACCCGCGGAACACGTCCGCCGGCCACCGCGCGGCGTCGAAGATGGAGACGAACAGGAACGAGAGGTTGTCGACCTTCACCACGAAGAAGGCGGCGGACACGACGAGGATCCAGACCGAGTACAGGATGAGCGCGGCGCAGCCGAGGAGGAGCAGCGCCGCGAGGACGTGCTCCAACGACGGCCACCGCCCCATGCGCCGGAACGCGACCGCGAAGATGACGACGCCGGCGATCGCGTCGATGACGCGCCACGGGGCGAACTTCTGGGTGGACACGAGGAACTGCGCGTCCGCGGGCTTCAGGAGCACGAAGTCGAGCGTTCCCTTGCGGATGTGCTCCACCACCGCGGCGAGCGACGGGTTCACCGCGCCCTCGAGCACTCCCTTCATCACCATGAACCACCCGATGACGACGAGCGCCTCCTCGAACGTCCACCCGGCGACGCCGCGGCGTCCCCCGAACACCACCACCACCGGCACGATCGACCAGCTCGCCCAGAACAGCGCGAGCGCGCCCTGCACGAGGAAGTCGACGCGGTACTGCATCGCCACCGTCGCCGACGCGCGGAGCTGGACGCCGAGGAGCCGGAGGTAGCGCAGCACCCGATCACCCTCCGTACGCGGCGAACCGGCGCAGCCCGACGCGCCACGCCGCGCGCGCCGCCAGGGCGAGGAGCGCCACGAAGCTCCACTGGATGGCGAGCTCGAGGAGCGCCTCGCCCCGCGGCGTCATCCCCGTCACCATCTCGACCGGGAAGGCGAGCATGTAGCGGAACGGCAACAGGCGCGCGACGGCCGCGAGCCAGCCCGGGAAGAGCTCGAGCGGCACGAGGTAGCCGGAGAACACGCCGAAGAGCCCGAGCCACACCTCGAACAGCGCGCCGGACGACTCGACCCAGAATGCCAGCGATCCGATGAGCGACATGGCGAGGAAGGTGATGAGCCACGCGCCGAGGATGGAGACGGGGAAGGCGGCGACGAGGAGCGGATCGTGCGTCACGTGTCCGGGGCCGACGACGAGCACGGCGACCACCGCGATCGGCGCCGCCGCCGCGAGGCGCAGCGGCATCGCCCCGACGTTCTCGCACGCGTACGCGACGAGCGGGTGGATGGGGCGGAGCAGCCGGTAGGCGAGCGTCCCCTGGCGGATCTCGAAGTTCACCTCCCAGATCACCCAGGCGCCGGTGAGCAGGCGGACGACCAGCGCTGCGAGGTAGTACTCCGTGAAGTCCGCTTGCCCGAAGCGGCCGACCGGGCCCTCGCGCGCCACCGCGCTCATGAGCGCGAGCATGACGAGCGGCATCGTGGTGGAGAGCAGCCAGACGAGCAGCTCGGCGCGGTACGAGACCGCCTCGGCGAGGCCGACGCGGACGAGGGTGGGCATGGCGCGGGCGGCGCGGCGCATCGGGGGAGGAGACTAACCCGGCGAGCGCTCCACCGCCGCAGCCGGCCGCCGGCGCGGCCCTGGGGGGCACGCCGGGATGCGCGCCCGCGGCGCCGCGCCGAGATTTTGCGACGTGGGCAAGTACGCGCCGAACGCCGTCCTCACACAGCGCATCGAGCTCGCCCCGGGCCTGGGCATCTTCCGCATCGCACCCGACGGCTGGCCCCTGCCGGACTTCGCGCCCGGGCAATTCGCCGTCATCGGCCTCCCCGCGAGCGCGCCGCGCACCAGGCTCTCGGACCCGGAGGAGAGCGGCGATCCCGATCGCTTCATCCGCCGGGCCTACTCGATCGCGTCGTCGTCGCTCGCGCGGGAGTACATCGAGGTGTTCGCGAACCTCGTCCGCTCCGGCGAGTTCACGCCGCGCCTGTTCGCGCTCGAGCCGGGCGGCCGCCTGTGGATGGGGCCGAAGTTCACGGGCATGTTCACGATGCGCGAAGTCCCCAGGGACGCGCACGTCGTGATGATCGCGACCGGCACGGGCCTCGCGCCGTACATGAGCATGGTCCGCACCGAGATGGTGTGCGGCGGCCCGCGCCGGTTCGCGGTGCTGCACGGCGCCCGGCACTCCTGGGACCTCGGCTACCAGTCCGAGCTCTTCACGACGCAGCGGCTCTGCCGGAACTTCACGTACATCCCGACGGTGAGCCGCCCCGCGGACGAGCCGGTGAAGTGGACCGGGCACACGGGCTACGTCCAGGCGCTGTGGAGGAGCGGCGTGCTCGAGCGCGCCTGGGAGTTCAGGCCGACGCCGGAGAACACCCACATCTTCCTCTGCGGCAGCCCCGGGATGATCGACGAGATGACGAAGCTCCTGCAGGACGAGGGCTTCAGGGTCCACGAGAAGAGCGCGCCGGGCCAGATCCACGTCGAGCGGTACTGGTGACACGCGGTCGCGCGCGGACGACCCACCCTGCGAAGGCCGCTGGAAGGCGCACCCGCGCACGTGCTACGGGATCGGCATGCGCCTCGTCTGCGCATACTGCCGCAAGGTGGTCCGTGAGGACCCGGGCTCGCCCGCCACGCAGGTGAGCCACGGCATGTGCGCCGAGTGCGAGCAGCACTTCGGCAGGCTCTGGGACGGCATGTCGGTCTCCGAGTACCTCGACACGCTGCCGCGGCCGATCGTCGTGCTGGACGGCACCGGCCGGATCGTCGCGGCGAACGAGAAGGTCTCTGCGCTGTCGGGGTGCGGGAAGGAGGACCTCGCGGGCGCGCTCCCCGGGCGCGCGTTCGCTTGCGTCCGCTCGCGCCTTCCCGAGGGGTGCGGCAAGACGGTCCACTGCCGCGAGTGCACCATCCGCCGGGCGCTCACGCAGGTGCAGGAGACCGGCGATCCGGTCGTGCGCGCGCCGGCGTGGGCGAAGACCGATCACGGCCGCGTGGACCTGCGCATCACGGTCGCCGCGGCGAAGGGCCTCGTGACCGTGGTGGTCGAGGACGCGCAGCCGGCGGCCGAGGTGGCGTGCTGACGCGCCAGGAACGGGCCTGAGGCGACGGGCCGCATCCGCAACCGCACCCCTCCGGCTTAGCTTGCCCTCGAGGCGCTCTTCACGCGCGAAGCGAGGGGCTCGTGATCAGGCGAACGCTCCTGTCGGTGCCCGTCCTCACGGCGGCCCTCCTGGGAATCGCCGCGGGATTCGGTGGCTACGCCTTCGCATACGCGAAGGGCGCCTCCTATGTCGGCAACGATCCGGCCACGTGCGCGAACTGCCACGTGATGACCGGCCAGTACGACGGGTGGCAGAAGGCGCCGCACCACGCCGCCGCCACCTGCAACGACTGCCACGTGCCGGGCGACGGGCTGCCGAAGCTCTTCACGAAGGCGGCGAACGGCTGGCATCACTCGATGGCGTTCACGGTCGGTGGCTTCGCGGACTCGATCCGCGCCCGGCCCGAGAGCCGCGAGGTCATCGAGGCGCGGTGCCGCTCCTGCCACGAGGCCGTCGTGCAGGCCATGACCGCGGGCGGCGAGGTGTCGTGCGTGCGCTGCCACGACTCCGTCGGCCACCTCCGCTAGAGCCCGGTCCACCGGGAGGAACGAGAAGGAGACGCAATGACCGCCGAGACCCCCGCTCCGAAGCAGAAGCGCTTCCTGCTCGCCGTCGTCGCCGGCGTCTTCGCCCTCGCGGCCGTGCTCGCCGCAGCGCTCCTCGTGAACGTCGCCGAGAGGAAGCAGCAGGCGAAGAACCCGGTGGTCCGCGTCGTCGAGCTCACCGACGACACCGAGGACCCCGCCGTGTGGGGGAAGAACTTCCCGGTGGAGTACGACCTCTTCCTCAAGACGAAGGAGATGATCCCGACGAAGCACGGCGGCTCGCAGCCGACGCCGCACGTGCCCACGGCCCAGGATCCACGCACCGTGACGGCGCAGTCGAAGACGGACGCGGACGCCCGGCTCAAGACGATGTGGGCGGGCTACGCGTTCGCGGCGGACTTCCGCGAGGAGCGCGGCCACTTCTACTCGCTCGAGGACCAGCTCTACACGCAGCGCCAGGTCGTCGCGAAGCAGCCCGGCACGTGCGGGCAGTGCCACGCCTCGGTCTGGGTGCCGATGAGGAAGCTCGGCGGCGGCGACATCTTCAAGGGCTTCGAGGCGCTCAACAAGATGCCGTACTCCGAGGCGAAGCAGCACTTCAAGCACCCGGTGGGCTGCATCGACTGCCACGACCCGGCGAACATGCAGCTCCGCGTCACGCGGCCCGGGTTCCTCGAGGGGATCCGCGCCTACAAGGCGTCGCTCGGCGTCGAGAACTACGACCCGAACACGATGGCCTCGCGGCAGGAGATGCGCGCGTACGTCTGCGGCCAGTGCCACGTCGAGTACTACTTCCAGGGCCCGGAGAAGCGGCTCACGTTCCCGTGGTCGAAGGGGCTCAAGGCGGACGAGATCGTCGGGTACTACGACCAGATCGGCTTCCGCGACTGGACGCACAAGCTCACCGGCGCCGCCGCGCTCAAGGCGCAGCACCCCGAGTTCGAGATGTGGAACCAGGGCATCCACGCGCGCTCCGGCGTCGCCTGCGCCGACTGCCACATGCCCTACATGCGCGTGGGCGGCACCAAGGTCTCCGATCACCAGGTGCGCAGCCCCGTCCTGAACCTGAACCGCGCCTGCCAGGGCTGCCACCGCTGGCCGGAGGACGAGCTCAAGGCGCGCGTCGAGGCGATCCAGGACAAGCACATGAAGATCCGCGAGGAGGCGTTCGACGCCCTCGTCCAGCTCATCGGCGACATCCAGGCGGCGAAGGAGCGCGGCCGGCCGGACCGCGAGGTCGCGCCCGCCCTCTACCTGCAGCGCAGGGCGCAGTTCCTCTTCGACTTCGTGGAAGCCGAGAACTCGACCGGCTTCCACGCGCCGCAGGAGGCCGCGCGCGTGCTGGCGCTCTCCATCGACACCTCGCGCCAGGGCCAGCTCGCGCTGCGCGACGCCACGTACCGGCCGACGGTGGCGATCGTCGACATCCCGCCGCCGCCCGCGCCGCCGGCGCCCGCCGCGGCGCCGGCATCGCCGACGGTCGTCCCGGCCGTGGCGAAGTAGCGAAACCACGCTTCGGCGGCGCGGCGCCTCGTCGCGCTTCGAGGAGGCGCCGCCCTGGAGCGCCAGGAGGCCCCATGGTGCGCACCCTCGTGACGCTCGCGGCGCTCCTCGCCGCGGGCACGCCCGCGAAGCAGGCCCGGCACCCCGACGTCGGCGCCACGCAGCCGGCGGACGCCTGCGCCGCGTGCCACGCGGAGAAGACGCCGGGCGTCGTGATGCAATGGGAGTACGGCAGGCACGGCCTCCTCCTCGTGAAGTGCTTCGCCTGCCACGGCTCCACCGGCGCCGACTTCGCGCGGCGCCCGAGGGCGGCACGGTGCGAGGGATGCCATCCGGCGGAGCTCGCCTCGCTCGCGAACGCGCGCGGGCGGTCGGGCTCCGGCCCGGATTGCTTCGCCTGCCACGGGCCACATTCCCTCGCCGTCGCCGAGGGCGCGAAGAGCCCGCACGTCGCGCGCTGAGCGCGGGAGGAGGACGACATGGCCGTCACGCGCCGCGAGTTCCTCAAGGCCTCCGCAGCCGCGTCCGCCCTCGCGGGGATCGGCCTTCCCGCCGACGCCGTCGCCTCGGGCGGCGAGCGGTGGGTGAAGAGCGTCTGCCGCTACTGCGGGACCGGGTGCGGCCTCCACGTGGGCGTCCGCGGGGGAAAGGTATTCGCGGTGAAGGGCGACCGCGACAACCACAACCGCGGGCTCCTTTGCGTGAAGGGCTTCCTGCTCCCGCAGATCCTCGGAGCGCCCGACCGCTGCCTGCACCCGCTCGTCCGCAGGGGCGGGAGGCTCGTGCGCGCGTCCTGGGACGAGGCGATGTCGCTCGTGGCGACGCGGTTCCGCGAGGCCGTCGAGCGCCGCGGACCGGACGCGGTCGCCTTCTACGGCTCCGGGCAGGCCCTCACCGAGGAGACCTACGCGGCGAACAAGCTCTTCAAGGCGGGCCTGCGCACGAACAACGTAGAGGGGAACCCTCGCCTCTGCATGGCGTCCGCCGTGGGCGGCTACACGACGACGTACGGCAAGGACGAGCCGATGGGGTGCTACGAGGACATCGATCACGCGGACGTCATGCTCCTCGTGGGCTCGAACGCCGCCGAGGCGCACCCGATCCTCTTCGAGCGCATGGCGCGCCGCAAGCGGACCGGCAAGGACGTGAAGGTGGTCGTGCTCGACCCGCGCTGGACGCCCACCGCGCGCATCGCGGACCTGCACCTCGCGTTCCGGCCCGGGACGGACCTCGCCATCCTGAACGCCCTGGCGCACGTGCTCGTCGCGGAGGGGCTCTGCGACGACGAGTTCGTCCGCGCGAACCTCGAGTTCGGCGAGGGCAAGGACGTCGACAAGACCTGGGAGGACTACAAGGCGTTCGTGTCCGCGATGACCCCGGCGAAGGCGGCGGAGATCTCCGGCGCCAGCGCGGACGACATCGTGCAGGCCGCCCGCTGGTTCGGGGAGCGCGGCCGCGCGGCGATGTCGATGTGGACGATGGGCCTGAACCAGCGCACGACGGGCGTCTGGGCGAACAACCTCGTCCACAACCTGCACCTCGTCACCGGCAAGATCGGCGTCCCCGGATCCACGCCGCTCTCGCTCACCGGGCAGCCGAACGCGTGCGGCGGCGTTCGAGACGGCGGCGCGCTCTCGCACCTGCTCCCGTACGGCCGGGTGATCGCGAACGAGAAGCACCGCGCCGAGATGGAGCGGCTCTGGGGCGTGCCGCCGGGCACGATCCGCCCGGAGAAC
>DASSQM010000145.1:0-2971 GCA_035702465.1 Anaeromyxobacter sp.
AAGGCACGACGAGCGTCGCCACCCCGCCCCCGCCGTCCATCGACGCCGCGATCGCCGCGGCGGCGTCCACGCCGAGCGCGGAAGCGGAGGCGGCGGTCCGCACGAACCGCGAGACGGGGCGGGCGAGCGACTCGATGTCCGACGCGAGCGGCGCGTCGGCGGAGCGGTGCCAGGTGGCGTGCTCGCCGACGAGCGCGACGAGCGGCGTGCGCGCCCGCCGCGCGGTGTGGAGGTTCGCGATCCCGTTCGCGAGGCCCGGGCCGAGGTGGAAGAGCGCGAGCGCGGGGCGATCCGCCATGCGCGCGTACCCGTCGGCCGCACCGCTCGCCACGCCCTCGAACTGGCACAGGACGGCGCGGAGCTCGGCGACGCGATCGAGCGCGTTCACGAGGGCGAGCTCGGTCGTGCCCGGGTTCGCGAAGCACGCGTCGACGCCGGCGGAGGCGGCGGTGCGGAGGAGGAGCTCGGCGCCCGTCACGGCGGATCACCTCGTTTCGCAGAACGAAACCGGCGATCCGCAGCGCGACGCGGGCGGATTGCGACCGCCGGAGGGGCGTCATAGTATCGCGGTCGCCCCGCGCCACGTGGAAACGCGGGCCGATCCGCCCCGAAGGACCCGAAGGAGCCGCGCCGCCTTGACCAGGAGCGTCGCCGCGACCGGACCTGTCGCGGAGCCCGCGTCCGCGCCCCTGCTCTCGGCGCGCCGGCTCTCGAAGGACTACGGCAAGCTCCGCGTCGTCTCGTCGCTCTCGTTCGACGTGCGCGAGGGGGAGATCCTCGGCGTCATCGGACCGAACGGCGCGGGCAAGACGACGCTCTTCGCGCTCCTCTCCGGCTCCCTCGCCCCCACCGACGGCGAGGTGCGGTTCCGCGGCCGGCCCATCACGCGGCTCGGCCCCGACCGGCGCTGCCACCTCGGCATCGCGCGCACGTTCCAGATCGTGCGGCCCTTCGCCGAGCTCACGGTGCGCGAGAACGTGCAGGCGGCGGCGATCTACGGCAAGCCGGGACGGCGCCCGGCCGCGGAGATCGCCCGCGACGTCGAGGAGATCCTCGTGGCGACGGGACTCGCGCCGCAGGCGGCGGAGCTCGCGCGCACCCTGAGCCTCCCCCAGCAGAAGCGGCTCGAGGTGGCGCGCGCCCTCGCGACCCGCCCCGCGGTCCTCCTCCTCGACGAGGTGCTCGCCGGGCTGAACCCGCGCGCGGTCGACGAGGCGATCCCGCTCCTCCGCTCGCTCAACGAGGAGCACGGGATCGCGCTGCTCGTCATCGAGCACAACCTGCGCGCCATCCTGGGCCTCTCGCACCGCGTGCTCGTCCTCAACTTCGGCGAGCGGATCTTCGAGGGGACGCCCGCGGCGGCGGTGGCGGACCCCGAGGTGGTGCGCGCCTACCTGGGAGAGGGCGCCCGTGCTTAGGGTCGAGGACCTCGCCGCCGGGTACGGGGAGGCGGTCGTCCTCGACGGCGTGTCGTTCCGCGCGCGCGAGGGCGAGGTGACCTGCATCCTCGGGCCGAACGGCGTCGGCAAGACCACGCTCCTCCGCACGGTGATGGGGCTCGTCGCTCCCCGGCGCGGGCGCGTGCTCCTGCGCGGCGAGCCCATCCACGGCCTCCCCACGCACGCCGTCGTCCGCCGCGGCATGACCATGATCCCCGAGGGCCGGCGGCTCTGGCCGCCGCTGACGGTGCGCGAGAACCTCGAGATGGGCGCCTACGGCGCGCCGCGCGAGCAGGTGCAGGAGCGGCTCCAGGGCGTGCTGCGGCTCTTCCCTCACCTCGCCGAGCGGCAGGATCGCGCGTGCGCGAACCTCTCCGGCGGCGAGCAGCAGATGGTGGCCATCGGGCGCGGCCTCATGGGCGCGCCGGCGCTCCTCCTCATGGACGAGCCGTCGCTCGGGCTCGCGCCGCTCGTGGTGCGCGAGGTGTTCGACGTCATCCGCCGGATCGCCGCCGCGGGGACCACCGTGCTGCTCGTCGAGCAGAACACCGCGGCCGCCCTCGGGATCGCGCAGTTCGGGTACGTGCTCGAGACGGGGACCGTCGCGCTCGAGGGCGACGCGGCGGCGCTGCGGGACGATCCACACGTGAAGGAGGCCTACCTGGGCCTCCGCGGAGAGGAACGGAGGAGCGGAACATGACGAGGACGAGATTCTGGGGGCTCGTGTTCGGGCTCGCGGCGAGCGCCGCGATCGCGTCGGCAGCGCGGGCAGCACCGACGGCCGTGAAGCTCGGCGCCCACGCGCCGGAGACGGGGAGCCTCGCCAAGCACGGCATCGAGCAGGTGAAGGGCATCCGTGTCGCCGCGGAGGAGTTCGAGAAGCGCCGCGGCGTGAAAGTCGAGCTCGTCGTCTACGACGACGAGAGCCAGCCGCAGAAGGCCGTCGCAGCCGTGGAGAAGCTCGCGGGCATCGACAAGGTGCACGGGCTCGTGGGCGGCTACGGCTCGAACCTCGTCGGCCCCGCGTCGGAGGCGGCCGAGCGGTACGACACGCCGTACATGACCACCGGCGCCGTCGACACGAAGCTCACCGCCAAGGGCTTCAAGAACTTCTTCCGCCTGAACTTCATGCCCGGCTACGCCGCCGCGCAGGCGGGCACCATCAAGGACCTCTTCCAGGCGAAGAAGGTGGCCATCCTCTACAACAGCCAGTCCGCCACGACCGAGATCGCCGAGGAGGTGAAGCGCCAGCTCGGGGCCGCGTCGGTGGCCGTCCCCGTCTTCGAGAAGTTCGAGAAGGGGACGACGAACTACAAGCCGCTGCTCCTCAAGGCGAAGGACGCCGGCTGCGACGTGCTCCTCGTCGAGGGCTACTTCCCGGATTACGTGGGCACCATCAAGGACGCGCGCATCCTCGCGCTGCCGGTGAAGGCGTACGTCGGCGCCTGGGGCATCGGCACGCCCGAGTTCGTGCGCGAGCTCGGGCCGATGAGCGAGCACGTGTACGGGACGTCGATCTGGGAGATGGGGAC
>DASSQM010000146.1:0-2284 GCA_035702465.1 Anaeromyxobacter sp.
CGCGCGTCGCGCCGAGCCGACTCCTCGCCCCGGCCGCGCGCCGCGCGGCGCGCCGCGCCTGGAACCGCCTCGCCCCGCCGCTCGCGCCAGCGCGCGATCGGCTCCTCGACGCGATCGGCTGCGACGGCGCGGCATCCCTCGCGCGCCTCCTCTCCCACCCGCGGCCGGTCCCGACGCCTTGGACCCCTCCGGCGCTCCGCGCGGCGCTCGAGCGGCACGCACCCGGCGAGCTGGAGCGGGCGCTCGCGCGCGCCGACGCGGCCGCGCAGGGGCGCATCGCCGTGTACGGCACGGTGGTCGACGTCTCGCGGCGCGGCGGCGGCACCGACTGGCAGCTCGATCCGATCCACGGCGGGCGGTTCGCGGCGTGGGCGCCGTCGTCCGCGCTCCCGGACGCGCCCGGCCTCGACGTGAAGATGGCGTGGGCGATCGGGCGCGGTGAGCAGTGGGTGGCGCTCGCGCAGGGGGCCGTCCTCGATCGGCGCGGCGGCGGCGACCTCGCGCGGGCCCTCGCCGCGTCGGTCTGCGACTTCGCCGTCGAGAACCCCGTGGGGCGCGGCGTGCACTGGGCGAGCGCGATGGAGGCGGCCATCCGCGCGTGGAACCTGACGCTCGCCATCTGGATCCTCACCGCCCGGGGCGCTCCGCTCGACCCGGAGCTCGCCGTCGAGGCCGCCCGCCTCCTCGTCGCGACGGGCCGCTTCATCCTCGCGCACCTCGAGGACGACTTCGCCATCCCGAACAACCACCTCACCATCGACTGGCTCGGGCTCCTCGCGTGCGCCGAGGGGCTGCCGGAGTGGGCCGAGGCGCCGCGCTGGCGCGCGCTCGCGCTCTCCGGCCTCGCGGCGGCCATCGAGGAGCAGACGAACGACGACGGGACGAGCTTCGAGGGATCGCTGCCGTACCAGCGGTTCAGCCTCGAGATCTTCGCCGCCGGCGCGATCCTGGCGCACGCCGCGCACCGCCCGCTCGGGGCTGCCTACGCGCGGCGGCTCGGCGCGCTCTTCCGCTCCACGCGCACCCTGCTCTCCTCCGCGGGAGAGATCCCGCAGATCGGCGACAACGACTCCGGGCGGATGCTCGCGCTGCGCGAGCGCGGTCCGACGGAGGGCGGCTACCTCCTGCCGCTCGGCGCGGCGCTGCTCCGGGATCCGTCGCTGCTCGTCCGCCCGGGCGCGGCGGACGCCGTCGAGGTGGCGTGGCTCCTCGGGCCGCGCGCGCTCGACGCGCTCGCGCGGGCGCGGCCCGGCCGGCCACCCGGCAGCGCCTCGTTTCCGCAGGGCGGGTTCCACGCGATCCGCCGCGGGCGGCTCGAGGCGTTCGTCTCCTGCGGCCGCAACGGCCAGCGGGGCATCGGCGGTCACTCGCACAACGACAAGCTCGCGCTCGAGCTGTACGCGGGCGGCGCGCTCGCGGTCTGCGATCCGGGCTGCCCGAGCTACACCGGCGATCCCGAGCTCCGCAACGCGTTCCGCTCCACGCGGGCGCACGCGACGGTGGTGGTGGACGGGCTCGAGCAGGCGCCGATCCTGCCGGACCGCCTCTTCGCGCTCCCGGACGTCTCGGACGCGCGGGTGCTCTCGTTCGAGCAGGGCGGCCCCGCTGCGCGGTTCGCCGGCGAGCACCGCGGCTTCGCGCGCTCCGGCGTCGTGCACCGGCGCGAGATCACGGTCGTCGACTGGGGCGCCGCCGTCGTGGACCGCGTCGCCGGGGGCGGCGAGCACGCGGTGGAGCTGCGCTGGCCGTTCGCGACCGCGGCGGCGCGGGTGCGCGCGGTGTCCCCGGCGGAGGCCGAGGTGCTGCGCCGCCTCGCGGGTGCCGTCCGCCTCCGGTGGAGCTTCGACCCGGCCCACGTCGTCGAGGTGCCGCTCGGCCCGGCCGGCGCGCTCGTCGTCGGGTTCGCCTGCCCGCCCGGGTTCGTCCCGGAGGTCGTGCGCGCGGTGCGGTCGCCCGGCTACGGCCAGCTCGCGGACGCGTCGACGGCCGTCCTGGCGGGCAGGGTCCCCTGCCCGGCGGCGCTCGGGACGCTGTTCGTGCTCGTCCCGGGGGCGGCGGACGGCGCGGGCTCCCGGCCCGTGCTACGTACAGAGGGATGATCGCCGCCGCCCTCGCCCTCTCCCTCGCCGCGACCCCCGCCGTCCCACCACCGCCCTCGCCCGCCGCGCCGCGCGACGACCGGGTCGACGTGCTCTCCGCGATGATCGCCGAGCTCGCCCGCTCGACCGAGCGGCTCAAGCTGGGGAGCTACGCGTTCGACTCGTCCGCGCCGGAGGACGGGACC
>DASSQM010000147.1:0-2284 GCA_035702465.1 Anaeromyxobacter sp.
CCCTCGCCTTGGCAAGGCGATGCTCTACCACTGAGCTATTCCCGCAAGAACTCTACGGAAGGGGCGTTTATAGAAGCGCCTCCGGGAGGTGTCAAGGGGCTCGGCCGCCGCCTCCGGGCGCGGCGCGGGCCTCCGCTTCGCGGCGCTGCGGCGACGCGGTGGACGGCGCGGGCGCGGCGCCGGCGGCCGCGCTGGTCGACGCCGCAGCCGGCTTCGGCCCGTACACCGCGCGCACGAAGTCCCTGAAGTACACCACCGCCGACCACACCGAGAACACGAGCGACACGTACAGCAGCCACGTCCCGACGCGGTTCGCGTCGAGATCGAACGAGAAGACGAACGCGTCGATCGGGTACGTGTAGTGCACCATCAAGAAAGTGATGGCGGCGACCTGGAACGCGGTCTTGTGCTTCCCCTCCTGGCCCGCCGAGATGACGATGCCCTCGCTCATGGCGATCGTGCGCAGGCCGGTCACCATGAACTCGCGCGCCATCACCACGATGACGACCCACGCGGCGACGCGCCCGAGGTGCACGAGCATCACCAGCGCCGCCATCACGATGAGCTTGTCGGCGAGCGGGTCGAGGAACTTCCCGATCACCGTCACGCGCCCGGTCTTGCGCGCCACCCAGCCGTCGAGGAAGTCCGTGGTCCCCGTCACCGCGTACACGATGCCGGCGGTGAAGCTGTTCACCTTCGACTCGGCCCAGGTGAAATAGAGGAACACCGGGATCATCGCGATCCGCACGAGCGTGATCGCGTTCGGGGTGTTCAGGAACTCCTTGCGCAGCGAGCGCGCCACGGCCCCTACTCCTCCGCGGTGGCGGTCGGATCGGCGATGACGCGGCCCTCGCCGGTGAGCTCGACGGCGGCCACCACCGGCGCCTGGTCGTCCTCGACGAGCGCGCACACGCGCGGCGTGAGGCCGCCGATCCAGCCGACGAGCGCCGCGAGCGGCACCTTGAGCGGCGAGGAGGGCAGGACGTCGACGGTCACCGGGTCGCCGGCCGTCGCGAGCAGGAAGCGCCCGCGCCCGCGCAGGTGGACGAGGTGCAGCTCCCCGGAGATCGTCGACGGCACGCGCCCGTTCTCGTACGCGATCCCGTCCTCGAACCCGAACAGCGCCTCCTCGCGCAGGTACGCGGCGTCCGGGCCGAGGTCGAGCGCGGTGAAGCGGCGGCGCCCGGTGCGGAAGAGGAGCACGCCGTCGCCGCTCGCGCGGTGCATGCGCGTGGGGCCCTCCCCGAACGTCTTGTCCGTCGGGCGGCCGCGGAAGCGCTTCATCTCGCCGGCGAGCGCCACCCTGCCCTGCGTCGCGAACAGGCCGTCGAGCCGGACGCGCACCTCCCGGTGCACCACGACCGCGAGCGCGCCGGGCGAGACCGAGAACGTCTCTCCGGCGGGCGGGTGGACGAGCCGCGCGGCGGCCCAGGCGGCGAGCACCTCGCGGCTGCCGCCGTCGGAGGAACGGTAGGCGGTCACCGAGCCCGGCGCCGGCGTGCGCAGCGGCTCTGGCGCGGCGGCGGCCACCTCGCGCGCCTCGGCGGTGCCGGGCGCGGAGGCGGCTTGCACCGGCTGCGCCGCGGCGGCGCGCCCGGCGATGAGCTCGTCGCAGCGCGCGACCATCTGGTCCGACCCCGCCTTCTGGAACCACTCGCGGGCGCGGGTGAGGTTCCCCGACTCGAGCAGCGCGAGGCCGAGATAGCCCATCGCCTTCTTGTGCTCGGGGTTCAGGTCGAGCGCGATCTCGAGCTGCTTCACGGCGTCGAGGAAGCGCTTCGCCTTGAGGAACGCGAGGCCGAGGTTCACGCGCGCGGCCGGCTCCACCGGGTTGTCGTCGACGAGCCGCTGCCACACGCGCGCGGCGTCGTCGAAGCGCGAGAGCTTGTAGTAGGACTGCCCGAGGAGACCCAGGACCTTCGCGTCCTTCGGCCGCAGCTCGAGAGCGCGCTCGAGCGATGCGCGCGCCGGCTCGGCCTCGCCCTTCACGAGCAGCTCGGAGCCCCGTTTCAGGTGGAACAGGAACTCCTCGTCGATCCCGTCGACCTCGTCGGCGCCCGCGCGGCTCGCCACCTTCTCACCGCCCGGCCTTGTAGGCCTCGTAGAGCGCCACGACCTTGCGCACGTACTCCTGCGTCTCGGGGATGGGCGGCACGCCGCCGCCGGCGCGGCGCACCGCGTCCGGACCCGCGTTGTACGCGGCGAGCGTCCTCACCATGTCGCCGCCGTACTGGTTCGCGAGCACGCGCAGGTAGCGCGCCCCGCCCTCGATGTTCTGCGCAGG
>DASSQM010000148.1:0-3272 GCA_035702465.1 Anaeromyxobacter sp.
CGAATCCCCGGCGGGGGAGATGACCTCGTCAAGCTCGTCGAGGACAAAGGCATTCCGTACGACGCGGTCGCTGGGGGCGGCATGGGTGATCTGTTCTGGGTCTGGATCGCTCCCATCGCCATCGGGCTCCTGTTCTGGGCCTGGGTGATGCGCCGGATGTCCGGGCAGATGGGCCAGGGGCCGCCCGGCGTGATGGCCTTCGGCAAGTCGAAGGCGCGCGTCCACATGGAGCCCGACACCGGCGTGACCTTCGAGGACGCCGCCGGCATCGACGAGGCCGTCGAGGAGCTCCAGGAGATCGTCGAGTTCCTGAAGACGCCGGAGAAGTACCGCCGCCTCGGTGGGCGGATCCCGAAGGGCGTGCTGCTCGTCGGGCCTCCCGGCACGGGCAAGACGCTCCTCGCGCGCGCCACCGCCGGCGAGGCGGGGGTGCCGTTCTTCTCGCTCTCCGGCTCCGAGTTCGTGGAGATGTTCGTGGGCGTCGGCGCGGCGCGCGTGCGCGACCTGTTCCAGCAGGCCACGCAGAAGGCGCCTTGCATCGTCTTCATCGACGAGCTCGACGCGCTCGGCAAGTCGCGCAACGCCGGCATCGTCGGCGGGCACGACGAGCGCGAGCAGACCTTGAACCAGCTCCTCGCGGAGATGGACGGCTTCGACGCGCGGGCCGGCCTCATCATCATGGGCGCGACGAACCGCCCGGAGATCCTCGACCCCGCGCTCCTGCGGCCGGGCCGCTTCGACCGGCAGGTGCTGGTCGACCGCCCCGACAAGCGCGGGCGCGAGAAGATCCTCCAGATCCACGCGCGCAACGTGAAGCTCGGGCCCGACGTGGACCTCCGCGCCGTCGCGGCGCGCACGCCCGGCTTCGCCGGCGCCGACCTCGCGAACGTGGTGAACGAGGCCGCCCTCCTCGCCGCCCGGCGCAACAAGAACTTCGTCACGCGCGCGGAGTTCGAGGAGGCGATCGAGCGCGTCGTCGCAGGGCTCGAGAAGAAGAGCCGGCGCATCAACGAGCGCGAGAAGGAGATCGTGGCGTTCCACGAGGCGGGGCACGCCCTCGTCTCCTGGATGCTGCCGTACGCCGACCGCGTCTCGAAGGTCTCGATCATCCCGCGCGGCCTGGGGGCGCTGGGCTACACCCTCCAGCTCCCCATCGAGGATCGCTACCTCCTCACGCGCAGCGAGCTGCGCGACCGGATGGCGGGCCTCATGGGCGGACGCGTCGCGGAGGAGGAGGTGTTCGGGGAGCCGTCCACCGGCGCGTCGAACGACCTCCAGCAGGCGACGGGCCTCGCCCGCATGATGGTGCGCGACTACGGCATGAGCACCGTGCTCGGCCCGGTATCGCTCGGCGAGGAGCGCGGGCCTTCGTTCCTCGGCCTCAAGTCGCTCGAGGCGCGCAGCTACTCCGAGCAGACGGCGCTCGAGGTCGACCGCGAGGTGCAGGCGATGGTGCTCGAGGCGCAGGACCGCGCCCGCGAGCTCGTGCGCCAGCACCGCGACAAGCTCGACGCGATGGCGGCGCGGCTCCTCACGGCCGAGGTCGTGGAGGAGGAGGCGATCGAGCGGCTCTGGGGGGCGAAGATCACGCGCCCGGGGACGATCGACGGCAAGGGCCACGCGGAGGCGCCGCCGGAGAGCCCGAACCACCCCGTCGCGGCCGGCGAAGGGCGCTCCGCCTGGACGATCCCGCAGGCGGTCGCCGGGACGGGGGACGATCCGGAGCGACGGTGAGGCAGGGCTCCGAGAGCCACGAGGCGCGCAAGGCGCTCTTCCAGCTCGGGATCCGCCGGGGCCACCTCTCGCTCGACGAGATCGATAGCGCGCTTCCGCCCGGGAGCCTCTCGCCCGCCGAGCGGTGGCTGCTCTTCTACAGCCTGCGCGCGTCGGGCGTGGAGATCCGGGACCGGGACGGCTCCGCCATCGCGGAGCCGGAGCTCCCAGGGGACCTCCCGTCCGGCCCCTGACGGCCCGCCCGCCTGCAGCCACGGCGGGCGCGCGCGACTGCGTGGATCGCGGCCTTTCCTGCCGTTTGACAGGGCGAAACCGCTTCTTAGGTTCAGCCCCGGAGGAACGCGCATGGCAGAGGAGCGTCCGGGCGGGTCGGACGGGGAGCCGAGGATCAAGGTGACCGACCGACGGCGGTTCACGCCGGAGGGCGAGCCGCTCCTCGATCCGCCGCCGCCCGGCGAGGAGAGCGGCGGTGAATCGCCGCAGCCTCGGGAGGCGCGCGCCGCCACGGAGCCCGCGGCCGCGGCCGACGCGCGCGACGCCGAGCTCGCCGCCCGGGCGACGCGTATCGACGAGCTGACGAGGGCGTACGCCGCGCTGGTCGAGGACAACAAGGCCTTCCGGCAGCGGCTCGAGCGCGAGAAGGTGCGCGTCGTCGAGGCGGAGCGCGCCTCGGTGGCCCAGGCGCTCCTCGAGGCCGCGGACGACCTCGAGCGCGCGCTCGCGGCGGTGAGCGGAACGACCGACGCGGGCGGCGAGGCGCTCCGCAACCTGGCGGAAGGCGTCCGGCTCTCGCTCGGCGCGCTCCACAAGCGCATCTCCGACCTCGGCGCCCAGCGCCTCCAGGTCGGGGGTCAGCGCTTCGATCCCCACCTCGCCGAGGCGGTCGACACCGTGGCCGTGGCCGACGAGTCGCAGGACGGGGTCGTTTTACAGGAAGTGAGGGCAGGGTACCGCATCGGCGACCGGATCCTGCGCCCCGCGAGGGTGCGCGTGGGCCGGCTCGCGCGGGCGTAGGCTCTGCGGGAATACATTTTCGCCTCGCGCGTCAGAAAGCTCGTGACGCCGAGAGCTTCGGGACCTTCGACACCCAAGGACTGGAACCACATGCATCGTCACCTTCGCAGGACCTTCGCCGCCCTCTTCACGGTGGCCCTGCTCGCGTGCTCGCGAGACGGCCGCGCCGCCACGCAACCCAACCCGCGCCCGGCCGGCGATCTGTTCCGCGAGGCCGCCGCCGCCACTGCGCAGCCGGAGGCGGTGGTGCCGGGCCAGGCGTCGCTCGCGCCGACCATCGAGCGGCTCAAGCCCGCCGTGGTGAACATCTCCACGACCACCGTGACGAAGCACCCGCGCGTGCAGCGCATGCCCCGCGGCGGCCCCGGCGGTCCGCGCGGCGAGGATCCGTTCCAGGACTTCTTCGAGCGCTACTTCGGGCAGCCGATGCCGATGCCGGAGGGGCCGGACGAGCTGCGCGGCCAGTCGCTCGGCTCCGGCTTCATCCTGAACCCCGAGGGCTTCATCCTCACGAACAACCACGT
>DASSQM010000149.1:0-6645 GCA_035702465.1 Anaeromyxobacter sp.
TCGAGCACATCGACGACATCGAGGAGGACTTCGCGGAGGCGTTCGCCGCGGCGCGCTGAGGGACGCTCTACCCCCTGCCTCCTCGACGGGTCACGGCCGGAACGGTCGAAGGGCCCTTCCTGGCCGCTCGGTCGTCATCCGACCGCCATCCACTACCACCCTGCCGTTCACGATCACGTGGGTCACGCCCTCGGAGTACCGGAGCGGCTGCTCGAACGTCGCGCGGTCGGCGATGAGGACGGGGTCGAAGATCACGATGTCTGCGGCCATCCCGGGACGCAGAAGACCTCGGTCGAACAGGCGAACCCTGCGGGCGGGCAGCGACGTCATCTTCCGCACGGCCTCCTCGAGCGTGAGCAACCGCTGCTCGCGGACGTACCGCCCGAGAATGCGAGGCATGGCCCCGAAGGCGCGCGGGTGCGCCAGGTCCTTCGCGAACGGACCATCGATCGCCTGACCTGGGTTGTCCGTGTCGAAGCTGACCCAGGGCTGACGCATCGCCATCCGAACGTCATCCTCGCTCATCCAGAATCGCACCGCCCAGCCCTGCGCCCTGTCGGCCTCGACGAGGGCGAGGAGCGCCTCCTCCGGCGTCTTCTTCATCTCCCTCGCCACGTCGTCGAGCTTCCGTCCCATGTACCTCTGCAGCGCCGGATTCACGCAGGCCGCAAGCTGGATGGTGCCGGCCGGCTCGCGCCGGAGCGCGGCCCGCACCTCACGGAGAATGCGCGGCCGAGCCACCGGGTCGTGGAAGCGGCGGATCATCACGTCCGTTCCGCCAGCATGGGCCCACTCGGGAATGGTGGCGGAGAGCCCGTTCGAGGCGGCGACGTACGGGTAGATGTTCGCCGAGACGTCGACCCCTTCGCTCCGGGCCTGCTCGATGCGAGCGATCACCTCCCGCATGCGGCCCCAGTTCTTCCGCAGGCTGACCTTCAGATGCCAGATCTCCACGGGGATGCGCGCTTCCCGCCCGATCGCGATGGCCTCGTCGATGGCCTGGAGGACGGCGTCGTCCTCTCCGCGGACGTGTGTCGCGTAGACCCCACCATGACGTGCCGCCACGCGCGCCAGGGCCACGAGCTCGGGCGTCTTCGCGTAGGATCCCGGCGGATAGATCAAGGCCGACGAGAGGCCGAGCGCGCCCTGCCGCATCGCCTTGTCCACCTCTTCTTCCATCCGTGTGAGCTGCTCGGGCGTCGGCTGCACCTCGCCGAGCCCCAGCACCACGCCGCGCACCTGCGCCGCCCCGACGAAGGTGGCGACGTTGATCGCGGGTCGTGCCTCCCGCAGCCGGCGCCAGTAGCCGTCCAGGTCCGTCCAGTCGATGGTGAGACGGTACTTGTCCAGCCAGGGCTTCGCCTCGGCCACCCAGACGTCGTTCATCGGCGCGACGCTCGCGCCTTCGCCCGTCACCTCGGTGGTGATGCCCTGCCGAACCTTGGATTCGACGCGGTTGTCCACGAGCAGGTGGAGCTCCGACTGGCCGAGCATGTCGATGAACCCCGGGGCCACCACCCGCTCGCCGGCCTCGATGCGCATCTCCGCCGTCGCCGACTGGAGGTCTCCGATCGCCGCGATCCGGTCTCCCCGGATGCCGACGTCGGCTCGAAACCAGGGAGCGCCGGTCCCGTCGACGATTCGACCGTGCGTGATGATGACGTCGTAGTCGGCCCCGAGGACGGTCCCGGGGTGCAGCCCGAACCCGACGGCGACCACGAGAGCGCACCAGGTCGTTCGCCTCATGACGGCCTCCCGACGAGAGGCCCGACCATACCAGCCGGCGCCGTGCACGAGGGAGCCGGGGGCGGCGCTCCTCAGAACGTCCACTCGAGCCCGGCCGCGGGCGACAGCGCCCACAACGGCCGGCGGGTGTTCCGCCAGGGCGGGTACCAGGCGCCGACGAAGTGCAACCGGACGCGCTCGAACACGGCGCCGACGGCGCCGATCTGCAGCAGCGGGCGCGAGCACACGCCCAGCGTGTCCGTGTCGGGCTCGGGGCAGGTGCGCGCGCCGAAGCGGTCGATCGACGAGAGCTGCCACCCGCCGCGCAACAGCGCGCCGATCTGGAGCCGCGAGGTGCTGATGCGCGGCGGCAGGAGCTCCGCCCCGCCGAGGAGCGTCATCGAGAGCGGGCCCGGGTCGGACGAGATGGCCTGGCCGAGGCGGTTGAGCTGCGCGGCGCCGTGCAGGCGGAACCAGCGCACCTCCTCGAACGCGTCGAAGAACCCGTGGCTCATGCCGAGCTCGACGTCGCGGCCGAACGCGACCCAGATCGAGTTCCGCGGCGGCACGTAGACGATGCTGTCGGCGCCGAGCGCGACGAGCGTGTCGACCATCACCGCGTCCGCCACGGGCTGCTTTCGCGAGACCGTCTTCCCGATGGCGACGAGCCTGCGGCGGAGCGCCGCCGGTGCCTCCCCGGCGTTCGCCGACTCGAGCCCGTGATCGCGGAAGCAGAACCCGTGGCCGACGAGGAGGCGCGTGACGTAGGCCACGAGGCTCTCCGACGCGCGCTGGCGGGGAGAGCCGGGCAGCGGGCGCACGCCCGGGACCGCGGGCAGGGGCGCGCCCTCGCGCGCCGCGCGACAGAGCGCGTGATCGGGCTCGTGCGCCGGGCCGTCGTTGCGCGAGCACCGGTCGCGCAGCCGCTCCAGGGACACCTGCAGGAGGATGCGGAACTCGTCGAGGTCGTCTCCCGCGCACGCCGCCGCCGGATCGCCGGCGCCGTCGACGACCGCCCGCAGGCACGCGAGGGGGCGCCACGGGCCCGGCGCGCCCCCCTCCTCGGGCAGCGCGCGCACCGGCCAGCGCGCCGCGCGACCCGAGACGAGCATGCGGCGCGCCTCGTACATGCCGAGCTGGAAGTCGAACCGGCGGAACTCCTCCTCGAAGAACCCGAAGAACGCGCCGAGCGGTGAACCCGCGGCGGGGAGGCTCCGCACCGGCACGGCGACCCGCGCGCCGATGGCGGGCTCGTCCTCGAGGAGGGTGAGGAGGTTCCGCGCCAGCGCCGCGTCGACGAACGCGTCGGCCACGCGGGAGAGGTGATCGAGCATCTCGGGGTGCGCCGCCGGCGGCCGCGGCGGCTCCTCGCCCGGGTAGTCGATGACGCTCGGCGAGACGTAGGCGAACAGCGCTTCGCGCGGCAGGTCGGCGCCCCCCAGGCGCGGGGCGTCCGCCCAGCGGCTGCCCGCCGCCGCGTCCTCGCGCAGCCCGGCGCGAGCGAGCCGCACCGCGAAGCGGAGCGGGATGTTGTCGAGCATGCCGCCGTCGAGGAAGAGCTCGCTGCGCACGTCCTTGCCGCGGCAGCGCGGCGGGCCGTCCGCGCGCGGCTTCGCGAGGCAGTGCGCGAGCGGCTGCGGCTCGAACGCCGCCGGGAACGCGACCGACGCGAGGAGCAGGTCGCGCAGCGCCGCGAACGGCACCTCGCCGTCCTCGCCCTCCGGCAGGAGGAGCTGGTCGCCCTGCCAGCCGGGATCGACGTAGTTCGTGAGGCGCGGGGGGACGCCCGGCCCGCGGCCCTGGATGCGCAGCGCGAACTGCTCGTCGATGCGCGGGAGCCGCAGCTGCTCGGGCGGCATCTGCACGAGGCGCGGCACGACGCGCGTCGCGGAGACGCCGAGGACGACGTCGCAGGAGGCGCGCAGCCCGCGATCCCACGCCTGCCGGATGCGCTCCGCCTGGTCCAGCAGCGCCGCGCGGGAGAACGCGCCGAGCGGCGACGGCGCCTCGGATCCGTGGAGCACCCCGAGGCCGACGGGGATCCACGAGCGCCAGAACAGGCTCTCCGCAGGCGGGCCCGGTTCGGCCCCGCAGTGCTGGAGCACGGCGAGCAGCGCGTTCGCCGATCCCGCCGACGTGCCGGTGACGAGCCGCAGCTCGCGCACGCCCGGGTTGAGGCGCAGCGCCTCGAGCACGTAATAGAGGAGGCCCGCCTCGTACGAGCCGAGGCTCACCGCGCCGGAGACGGTCACGGCGAGCGGGGGGACGGGCTCGGCGCGGGCCGGCGCAGCGGGCGCGAGCGCGAGCGTGGCCGCTGCGACCAGCGCGGCGGCCCGGCGCGGCGCCCGCCCGAGCGCCGCAGGAGCGATCGCGACGGACGATCCCACCTTCGTCCCCCTCCCCGCGGCCTTCCCGCGCCGCGATCCCGGGCGCGCCGCCGCCTGCCAACACGGTATCCCATCCGCGGCGCGCGCCGTAACTCGCGGCCGGCCCCTCTCCGACGCGCCGCGGCGCGACCCGGACGCGCGGCGCCTCTGGGTGCCGCGCCCGCGGGCTGGTAGGGTCTCGCCTCCGGACCCGGAGGACCGATGATCCACGCAGCGATCACGGGCTGGGGGAAGTGCCTCCCACCCGCCGTGCTGACGAACGCCGACCTCGCCACGTTCCTCGACACCGACGACGAGTGGATCGTGAGCCGCACCGGGATGAAGGAGCGGCGCATCTCCCACGTCCCGATGGGCGAGCTCGTCCTCGTCGCCGCGGCCCGCGCGCTCGCCTGCGCCGGGATCCGCGGCGAGGCGCTCGACCTCGTCATCGTCGGCAGCACCATCGGCGACGAGATCGCGCCGAACGTCGCCTCGGGCATCCAGCACCGGCTCGGCGCCCGAAGCGCCGCCGCGGTGGACCTCAACACCGCCTGCACGAGCTTCCTCTACGGCCTCTCGACGGCGACCGCGCTCATCCGCACGGGCGTCGTCCGCACCGCGCTCGTCGCGGGCGGGGAGGTGCCCTCCCCGTTCATCGACTGGCAGGACCGCAACACGGCCGTGCTGTTCGGCGACGGCGCCGGCGCGGTGGTGGTGCAGGCGTCGGACCGCGAGGAGGGGCTGCTCTCGGAGCGCCTCGGCTGCGTCGCCGAGGCGCGCGGCGCGCTCGACATCCGCGGCGTGGGCGCGCTCTACGCGAACCGAGGCCTGCCGTACGGGTTCACCGTGTGGAACTTCGACGGCCAGGAGATCTTCAAGCGTGCGGTGGTGGCGATGTCCCAGGCGAGCGAGGAGGCGCTCGCGAAGCGCGGCATGTCCGTCGCCGACGTCGACCTCGTCGTGCCGCACCAGGCGAACCGCCGGATCATCGACGCGATGGGGCGCCGCCTCGGGGTCCCTCCGGAGAAGGTGTTCGTGAACGTCGAGCGGTACGGCAACATGTCGGCGGCGACGGTGCCGGTCGCGCTCGTCGAGGCGCTCGAGGAGGGCCGGGTCCGGCCCGGCGCGCACCTCCTCCTCCCGGGCTTCGGCGCGGGGCTCACGTGGTGCGCGCACCTCGTCCGCTGGGGCGAGCGGACGGAGCCGATCCGCGCGTCGGACGCCACGCTGCCGCCGTGCGAGAAGAGCGGCCTCGAGCTCGTGAACGAGCTGCGCGCGCGCAAGGCGGGGTACCACGAGCGGGCGCGGGCGTTCATCGAGCAGGCCCGGTCCGTCGTGGGCGGCGTGCCGCGCTGAAGGAGGAGCCGCAACGGGACCTCGGCGCTCCCGTCCGGGCTGCATGGAGCCCGCGCGGGTGAGAAGCGTGCGCTGACCCGCTCCGCGCGGCGCGGCGGCGAGCCCCGCCACAGGCTCTGCCGAGCTGACGGGCCCTAGGAAGGTCGTGCCGCTGGCGGAGCGCCGGGTATCCCGGTGGAGCAACTCTCCCCAGCGAGGCACCACCATGAAGAAGAGCTCGTTCCTCGTCGCGATCGCTTCGACGGCGTTCCTCTCGGCGTGCGGCAGCAGCAGCAGCAACTCCTCCACCGATCCGCTGAGCTGCGCGAACTATTGCGCCACCATCGCCACCGCGTGCACCGGCGCGAACAACCAGTACGCCTTCATCGACAACCAGGACTGCAACACGTACTGCAATGCGGTCCACTGGAACGCGGGCACCGTCGACCCGAACGCGCACGAGGACACGCTCGGCTGCCGCGTGGCGCACGCGCAGCTCGCCGCGAATCCCGGGCCCGCGAGCGTGCACTGCTGGCACGCAGGCCCGACCGGCGGGAACCTGTGCGGCAACTACTGCGAGAACTACTGCGAGCTCGCGCTCGAGGCCTGCCAGGGCGCGAACCAGCTCTACCCGGACAAGCCGACCTGCCTCACGGCGTGCGCGGGCATCGCGGTGAGCACGCAGCTCTCGGCGCAGACCGGAAACGACATCCAGTGCCGGATCTGGCACCTCAGCGAAGCGCTCATCGGCAAGCAGATCGGCAGCGCCACGCTCGTGGCGACGCACTGTCCGCACGGCAAGGTGACCTCGGCGGTCTGCATCGGCGCCGTGCCGTAGCGCCGATCGTCAGTGCACCGTCGGCGACGTCGCGCGCTCGGGCTCCTCGCCGGGGGGCGCGGGCGGCGGACCCTGCGCCGGCGCGCCCGGCGCGCGATCCGTCGCGCCGTCGCGGGAGCGCCGCTCGGCGATGAATCGCCACTGCTCGGCGGTCTCCGTGATGAGCCGCGCGCCGCGCTTCCACGTCAGGTACGACCAGGCCCACTGCAGGATCACCGCCACGCGGTTCCGGAAGCCGATCAGGAAGAAGACGTGGACCAGGAGCCAGAGCAGCCACGCGAGCAGCCCCGAGACGCGGACCCTTCCCAGGTCGGCGACGGCGGCGGCGCGGCCGATGGTGGCGACCAGGCCCTTGTCCCAGTAGTGGAACGGGAGCGGCTG
>DASSQM010000150.1:0-5697 GCA_035702465.1 Anaeromyxobacter sp.
AGTTTCTCCCCCCGATAGAGGCGCCGTCAGGCGCCGGACGTCGACTCGCAGCGGCGGCAGTAACGTTCGGGGTCACGGGGAACCGGGTGCCGCTGCGAGTATGCCACCTCCCCCGGGGTTGGGAAGCGGGAGGGAGCGGCCGGGCAGGCGCTTTCGGACGCGGAGGCGGACGCGGGCCCCCCGCGCTAGGATCGCCTCCCGCCCATGCGCCGGGTCTCGGTCCGAATCTTCCTCACGTTCGCCGTCGCGTTCGCCGCGTTCGGCCTCGTGGCCGTCTTCGGCATCGTCCGGCTCCACGACCTGCGCAGGGACCTGCGGCTCCTCTCCGGCGGCTACCTGGCGCTCACGCGCATCGCCGCCCAGCTCGAGGTGAAGGACTGGATGGCGTCGCGCGCGCTGGAGGCACGCGCCCTCGACCGGGCCGCGCGGCAGGCGTACCTCCCGGTCGCCCGGGCGCACTTCCCCATCGTGCGCGAGAAGATCGAGGAGGGCCGGCGGGTGGCGGCGGAGTCGCGCGCGCTGGCGCGCGGCGGCGACGCCCGGTTCCTCGACGAGGTGTCGGCCCGCCTCGACGCGCTCGCGGTGCGCTGGTCGGAGTACGACGCGAAGGCGCGCGCGCTGTTCGAGGCGCTCGAGGCGGGCGAGGGTCAGGACCTCCGCACGCGCGCCGCGTTCGACGCGCGGGCCCAGGACGTCCTCAAGCTGGAGAAGGGGCTCTCCCTCGACGTGAAGCTCCTCCAGGTCGCGCTCGAGACGCAGATCGCGGACCGCGTCCACGCGGCGGAGCGCGCCGAGGGACAGACCGTCCTCCTCATCGTCATCTACTCGCTCATCGCCGCGGGCATCGGCGTCGCGGCGGCGCTGCTCTCGCAGCGCCTGCTCGCGCCCATCCAGACCCTCACGGAGGGCGTGAAGGCCGTCGCGGCCGGCGACCTCACGCGCAAGGTGGAGGTGAGGAGCGAGGACGAGATCGGCCTCCTCGCGCGCGAGTTCAACGCGATGGCCGCCTCGCTCGATCGGCAGCGCGAGGAGCTGCGCCGCGCCGAGCGCCTCGCCACCGTCGGGCGCATCTCGGCGCAGATCACGCACGAGATCCGCAACCCCTTGAACGCCATCGGGCTCAACGCCGAGCTGCTCGAGGAGCTCGTCGCCGGGAGCGCGTCGAAGGAGGCCGTCCAGCTCGTGCAGGCGATCTCGCGCGAGGTGGACCGCCTGAACGGCGTGGCCGAGGAGTACCTCCGCTTCGCGAAGCCGCCGCGCCAGCAGCTCGCCCTGCACGACATCGGCGAGATGCTGGGCAGCCTCCTCGACTTCCTCGCGCCGGAGGCCGCCGCGGCGCGCATCGACGTGCGGCGCGAGCTTCCGCCCGGGCTCCCCTCGGTACGCGGCGACGCGGCCCAGCTCCGCGCCGTCTTCCTGAACCTCCTGCGGAACAGCCGCGAGGCCATGCCGGGAGGCGGCGTCGTCACGGTGCGGGCGCGCCACGCCGATGGGGCGGTGGAGGTCTCCGTCCGGGACACCGGGGGGGGCATCCCCCCAGGTGACCTGCCGCGCATCTTCGAGGCGTTCTACTCGACGAAGGAGCGAGGCACCGGGCTCGGGCTCGCGTTCGTCCAGCAGGTCGTGAAGGAGCACGGCGGGACGATCCGGTGCGAGAGCGAGCTCGGCGGCGGCACGGCGTTCACGATCCGCCTGCCGGCGGTGGCCGAGCCCGCCGAGGTGTCGAGCGGAGGGATGGTGTGATGGCGGCGGGTGTGATGGCGGTGGCGCCATGAGGGAGTCGAGGCGCAAGCGGCTCAAGGCGGTGCCGGGCGTCGCGGCGGCGCCGCGCGCGCGGTGGGGCGAGGTCGCGCGCGAGGTCCTCCCGAACGGCCTGCGCGTCCTCACCGCGCCGGCGCCCGGCCTGCACTCCGCGATGATCGCCCTCTACGTCGGGGTGGGGTCTCGGCACGAGGCCGCCGCGGTGAACGGGATCTCGCACTTCCTCGAGCACCTCTTCTTCCGCGGGTCGGAGGGCTGGCCCGACACCATCGCCATGAACGCCGCCGTCGAGAGCGCGGGCGGCAGCCTGAACGGGATCACGGCGCGCGACCACGGCTGCTACTTCACGCCGATCCACCCCGGCGAGATCGGGACCGGGCTCGCCATCCTGGGGGACCTCGTCCGCCGCCCGCTCCTGCGGGAGATGGACGTGGAGCGCGAGGTGATCCTCGAGGAGATCCTGGACGAGGTCGACGCGGACGGCCGCGACATCGACCCCGACAACCTCTCGAAGCGGATCGCGTTCGGCGCGCACCCCCTCGGCTTCAAGATCGCGGGGACGCCGGAGACGGTGCGGCGCCTCGGCGAGCGCGAGATCCGCGCGCACCACGCCCGGCACTACGTGGGCGCGAACCTCGTCCTCGCGGTGGCGGGGCCCGTGCGGGCGAGCGAGGTGCGGGCGCTCGCGGAGGAGCACCTCGGCGGGCTGCCGCGCGGCCGGAGGAGCGCCGTCATCCCGCCTCCGGCCTGGCCCACGGGGCCGCGCCTCGAGATCGTCGCGCACGACGACGCGCAGGCGGAGTTCTCCCTGTCGTTCCCCTGCCCTCCCGAGCACGACCCGGACTATCCGGTCCACCTGTGCATCCGCAGGATCCTCGACGACGGCCTGTCGTCGCGGCTCCCGTTCGAGATCGTGGAGCGGCGCGGGCTCGCGTACTCGCTGCACGCCGGGATCGACGCATTCGCCGACGCGGGCATGACCGTCATCGACGGCGCGTGTGCGCCCGCGAAGCTCCCGCGCGTGCTCGAGGAGATCCTGCGCGTGCTGGGCGCCCTCGCGGAGCGGCCGGTGCCGGAGGACGAGCTGCTCCGCGTCCAGCGCCGCCACCGCATGACGCTCGCCTTCTCGCTCGACAGCGCGGCGGAGCTCGCGGGCTGGTACGGCTCGGGAGAGGTGCTCTCTGCGCCCGAGGGGTTCGAGGAGCGCTGCCGGCGCGTGGAGCGCGTCTCGCCCGCCGACGTGGCGCGGGTGGCCCGGGCGACGTTCCGCCGGCGCAACGCGATCTCCGTGGTGGTCGGCCCCGCGCGGCGGCGCGAGCGGATCGCGGTGGAGCGGCTGCTCGCGCGGACGACCGCGGTACCGACCTGACGCGGGCCTCAACCCGTCGCGTCAAAGCTGCACGCTGCAGCCGCTTTCCTGATTCCGATCACGTCCGCGGGTCAGACTCCGCGCCGCACGACTTTCCCCCTTTCACCGTCGGATCGGATCTGTATTCTGTGCGTCTCTGTAGCTTCCCCGACGAGGAGGTGCGCGTTGCCCGAACGCTGCGTGGACTGCAACTCGGGTCCCCGGCTGCACGAAACCCTGTCCTGCTTCTCGGAGACCTTTCCGGTGAGGGCTCCGAACGGCATGCCGTACAACCTCACCCTCCGGCTCTGCCTCGCCTGCGGCTCGCGCTTCGCCGACCGGCGAGAGGTCCGGGAGTACCTGAGCACGCGGCTGCCCGCCCACGCGACGAGCGTGACCGAGGCCGCCGCCGTCTGACCGCCGATGCCGGGGGCTACCGCACGGGCGGAGTCCACCGGCTCTCCTCTCCCACCAGCGCCTGCCACCTCGCGCTCCGCGCGGGAACCGAGCGTCCTGGACCGCCGGGGCGGTGACCCCGCCGCGCCCCCGATGCTAGCCTTCAGGGTGATGCGGTCGTTCGTCGCCCGAGTCGTCCAGCGCCTCCGCCAGGATCCGGGGTTCAGCCGGAACCGGTACTTCCTCGCCCTGTCGTCGGCCGAGGGACGCCGCGCGCTCCGCATCCACCGCCACCTGCGGTCGCTCGAGCGCGACCTCGCCGCGGGATCGCAGGCGACCGTCGCGCGCGAGGAGGAGCGGGTCCGGCTCGAGCTGCGCGGCAAGCGCGGCTCGCGCGTCGCCTGGCTCACGCGCGAGGAGTTCCGGCTCCTCTGCGGCAGCCCGGCCGTGCGCGCCGCGCTCGGCCCGGCTGCCGAGGCGGAGATCGAGCCGGCCTAGCCGGGATCCACTCTCACCGCGCGCGCTCGAGGATCGCCGTCGCGACGAGACCGAGCGGGAGCACCTCGGCGGCCGCGCCGCGCGCGATCGCCTCCCCGGGCATGCCGAACACGACGCTCGTGTCCTCGTCCTGCGCGATGGTGTGCGCGCCGGCGGCCCTCATCTCGCAGAGGCCCTCCGCGCCGTCGTCCCCCATGCCCGTCAGGAGGACGCCGACCGCGCCCGCGCCGGCGGCGCGCGCGACGGATCGGAAGAGCACGTCCACGCTCGGGCGGTGGCCGGAGACGAGCGGCCCGTCGACGACGTCGACGCGGAGCTGGCCGCCGCCCCGGCGCACCGCGACGTGGTGGTTCCCGGGCGCGACGAGCGCCAGGCCCGCGCGGACGCGGTCGCCGTCCCGCGCCTCCCGGACCTCCACGCGGCAGATTCCGGCGAGGCGGCGCGCGAACGCGGCGGTGAACGGCTCGGGCATGTGCTGCACGACGACGAGCGGGGGCGCGTCCGGGGGAAGGCGCTCGAGGATCGCGCGGATCGCCTCGGGGCCACCGGTGGACGCGCCCACCGCGACGAGCTTCGGGGGCCGCGCCGCCGCCGGAGCGATCGCCCTCCGCACCGGGGTGGGCCCGGCCGCGGGCGGCGCTCCCGCGTGCGCCGCCCGCGGCCGGCGGACGCGGGCCTGGGCGGCGGCCCGCACCGCGTCCACGAGGCGTGCGGCGGACTCCTCGAGGAAGCCCTTCACCCCGAGGCGAGGCTTCGCGATGATCTCCACCGCCCCCTCCTCGAGGGCCTGCAGCGCGGCGCCGCCGGCCTCGCCGACCGCGCCGGAGCAGACCACCACCGGCAGGGGATCCCGGGCCATGAGCTCCCGCAGGAACGTGAGCCCGTCCATGCGCGGCATCTCGAGATCGAGGACGATCGCGTCCGGGCGCTCCCTCCGCATCTTCTCCGTCGCGATGACGGGGTCGGCCGCGACCGCGACGGCCATGCCGGCGCGCGAGAGGATCGCCGCGAGCGCCTGGCGCACGACGGCCGAGTCGTCGACCACGAGGACGCGCAGCGGACCGGCGCGTGCGGCGATCGGCGTGTCGGCGGTACGTGCGTGCATCGAGGTCCCTCGGGCGCTCACGAGGCCCGCCGCGCGGGCGCGTCCGCGTCGGCGAAGGCGTAGACGCTCGGGATGACGGCGCGGAGCCGGCCCGTCCCGGCGCCGAGGCTCTCGGCGTGGCCGAGGAAGAGCAGGCCGTTCGGCGCGAGGTGATCGAGGAGCCGCTCGAGGACCCGCGCCTTCGTGGCGGGGTCGAAGTAGATGAGGACGTTCCGGCAGAACACGAGATCGAACTGCCCCACCGCTCCGTACGCGTCGGCGTTGAGGTTCAGGCGCGCGAGGCGGACCACCGCCTGCAGCTCCGGCCCGGCCTTCATGCGGCCCTCCGCGGCGCCCGTCCCGCGGAGCATGAACCGCTTCAGGAGGTGCGGCGGGATCTCCGCGGCCTTCGCGATCGGCCAGGTGGCCTGCCGCGCCCGCTCGAGCACGCGCGTGGAGAGGTCGGTCCCGAGCACGTCGACGCTCCACCCGAGCGTCGGGGGGAACGCCTGGAGGAGGGACATCGCGATCGTGTAGGGCTCCTCCCCCGTCGAGCACGCCGCGCTCCACGCGCGGACGCGGCGCGGCCGGCGACCGGCGTCGGCCTCCG
>DASSQM010000151.1:0-3002 GCA_035702465.1 Anaeromyxobacter sp.
TCCGCGCCGCTGTCGCGGCGGCGCCCATCGCGGCGAGCGGCGTCGCGCTGTCGGTCACCGTGTCCGTGGGCTGCGCCGCGCTCGCCGCGGACGACGCCGAGGGCCGCGCCCTCCTCGCGCGCGCGGACGAGAGGCTGTACGACGCGAAGCGCTCCGGTCGGAACCGCGTCTCGGCGTGAGGCCTTCGCCCCGCGGGAGCGGGCGCCCGGGCGCGCCACCGGGGTTTGGGACTGCGTCGAGGAGCCCCTCGGGTTATCCTCGCGGGGCCGTGAAGAACCGCTCAGCGCTCGCGATCCTGTTCGTCATCGTCTTCGTGGACCTTCTCGGCTTCGGGATGGTCATCCCGGTGATGGCGCTGTACGCGGAGCGACTCGGCGCACCCGACAGCCAGATCGGCTGGCTCATGACCGGCTACTCGGCGATGCAGTTCGTCTTCACGCCGATCTGGGGGAGGCTCTCGGACAAGTACGGGAGGCGCCCGCTGCTCCTGCTCTCGATCGCGATGACTGCGATCGGGTTCGTCATCTACGCGATCGCGCCCGACTTCCGCTGGCTGCTCTTCTCGCGGCTCTTCGCCGGCGCGGCCACCGCGAACATCGCCATCGCGCAGGCGTACATCGCGGACGTGACGCCACCCGAGGGGCGCGCCCGCGGGATGGGCCTCATCGGCGCGGCGTTCGGGCTCGGCTTCGTCCTCGGCCCCGCGCTCGGCGGGTTCCTCTCGTCCGTCTCGCTCGCCGCGCCCGGGTACGCGGCTGCGGCGCTCGCGGCGGTGAACGGCGTCGCCGCGTTCTTCGTCCTCCCCGAGCCCGTGGAGCGCGCGGCCGCGGAGCGGCGCGGGGTGCGGCTCCCGGCGCTCCTCGACGAGCTGCGCCGCCCCGGCATCCGCAGGCTCATCGTCATCTACCTCTTCGCCATCCTCGCCTTCAGCGGGATGGAGGCGACCTTCGCGCTCCTCGCCGCCCACCGCTACGGGCTCGACCAGCGACACGTGTCGTACGTCTTCGCGTTCATCGGCGTCGTCGTCACCGTGGTCCAGGGCGGCCTCATCGGGCGGCTCACGCGGCGCTTCGGCGAACGAGCGCTGCTCGTCGCCGGGCTCGTGCTGCAGGGCGCCGGCCTGGTGGCGCTCCCGTACGCCGCCGGGCTCGGCGCGGCGCTCCTCGCCTCGCTCCCGCACGGGGTCGCGGCGGCGATCGGAGCCACGGCGGGCACCACGGGCCTCCTCGCGGCGTCGTTCCCTCTCGCCTTCGGGGCCGGGCTCGTCAACCCGTCTCTCACGTCGCTCCTCTCGCGCAGTGCGCGCGCCGAGGACCAGGGCGGGACGCTCGGCATCGGCCAGGCCGCCGCGGCGCTGGGGCGCATCGCCGGCCCGATCTCCGCGACGAACGCCTACGATCGTCTGTGGTTCGGCGCGCCTTACCTCGGCGGCGCCGCGATCATGCTCGTCACGGCCGCGGTCGGCTCGACCCTCCGGCCGCCCGGCGCGGCGGGGAGCGCGCCGGCCGGCGCGCCCGTTCCGCGCGAGACCTGAGGAGGCTGGATGCCGGAGCTGCGTAGAGACCCGATCGTCGGCCGGTGGGTGATCATCGCGACGGAGCGCGCCCGCCGTCCCTCCGACATCCCGCGCTGCCCGCCCGCCGCCCAGCCGTCGGTGTGCCCGTTCTGCGAGGGCCACGAGGACAAGACGCCGCGCGAGGTCTACGCGTACGGGCGGTCGCCATCGGCGCCGGCGAACTCGACGGGCTGGAAGGTCCGCGCCGTGCCGAACCGGTTCCCCGCCCTCAAGATCGAGGGCGACCTCGACCGCCAGGCGGAGGGGATCTACGACCGGATGAACGGCATCGGCGCGCACGAGGTCATCATCGAGACGCCGGACCACGGCCGCCAGATGAAGGACCTCGGAGACGGCGAGCTCACCGAGGTGCTGTTCGCCTTCAAGGCGCGCATCCTCGATCTGCGGAACGACCTGCGCTTCCGGTACATCCTCCTGTTCAAGAATCACGGCCAGCTCGCCGGCGCGTCCCTCGACCACCCGCACTCGCAGCTCATCGCGCTCCCCGTCGTCCCGCGGCAGGTGATCGAGGAGATCGAGGGCGCGAGGCGCCACTACGAGCACAAGGAGCGCTGCATCTTCTGCGACGTGGTCGGCCAGGAACGGCGCGACCGCTCGCGGCTCATCTACGAGAACGACGACTTCGTCGCGTTCGCGCCGTACGCGCCGCGGAGCCCGTTCGAGACGTGGATCGTGCCGCGGCGGCACGAGTCGAACTACGAGTCGGAGCCGAGGGACCGCCTCGCGACGTGCGCGCAGGTGCTCGGCACGACGCTGCGCCGGCTCGCGACCGCCCTCGGCGACCCCGCCTACAACTTCATCATCCACTCGAACCCGCTGCGCGATCCGCACTCGCCGAGCTACCACTGGCACCTCGAGGTGATGCCGGCGCTGTCGCAGGTCGCGGGGTTCGAGTGGGGATCCGGGTTCCACATCAACCCGGTGCCGCCGGAGGAGGCGGCCGAGTTCCTGCGCAAGGTGCACGGCTAGCGGCCGACATGGAGATCCTGTTCGTCTCCTCGGAGGTCGCGCCCTGGTCGAAGACGGGCGGGCTCGGCGACGTCGGGGGCGCCCTGCCACGCGCGCTCGCCGCGCGCGGGCACGACGTCACGGTCGTGTCGGCCCGCTACCGCAGCATCGACGCGAAGGCGCAGGGCTTCGAGCTCCTCCCCGGCGCGCTGCGCGTGCGCGGGGAGCCGGCGTCGCTCTGGGTACGGCGCGGGCGGCCCGAGGTCCACCTCCTCGAGCACGAGCGCTTCTTCGGCTCGCGGCCCGGGATCTACGGCGAGGGCGAGCGCGAGTACGGCGACAACGCGGAGCGGTTCGCGTTCCTCACGCGCGCCGCGCTCGCCGTGCCCGCGGCGACGCGCAAGCGCGTCCGCATCGTCCACGCGAACGACTGGCAGACGGCGCTCGCGCCGTACCTCCTGCGGCACGAGCACGGCCA
>DASSQM010000152.1:0-10828 GCA_035702465.1 Anaeromyxobacter sp.
TCGCAGTAGAGCGAGTTGTTCACGCTCATGATGACGCCGGTGCCGGCGCAGCCGCGCGAGATCTCCTCCATCGCGACGGCGTACGAGACGTTGTCCATGCCGCCGCCGCCCCACTCGGACGGCACGGCCACGCCGAGCAGCCCCATCTCGGCGAGCTTCCGTACCGCGTCGCGCGGGAACGTGTGCTCCGCGTCCCAGCGGCGGGCGTTCGGCGTGAGCTCCTTCGCGGCGAACTCGCGGCAGAGATCCCGGACCTGGCGCTGCTCGTCGGTGAGCTGGATCTGCATCGCGTGCCCTCCTCGACCCTCGGCGGGCCGGAACGGATCACTTGCCCTGGAACCGGGCGGCGCGCTTCTCGAGGAACGCCCTCGTGCCCTCGCGCATGTCCTCGGTCGCGAACAAGGCCCCGAACGCCTCCACCTCGAGCGCGAGGCCCTGGGCGAGGCCGAGGTCGGCGCCGGCGCGCAGCGCCCGCTTCGCCGCGGCGACGGCGAGCGGGCCGCGCGACGCGATCACCTTCGCCTTCGCGAGCGCGTGCTCGAGGAGCTTCTCCGGCGCGACGACGTCGAGGCAGAGACCGAGCTCCTTCGCCCGCGCCGCGTCGACCATGTCCCCGGTGAGCAGGATCTCGAGGGCCCGCATCGCCCCCACCCGCCGCGGCAGCCGCTGGGTGCCGCCGAAGCCGGGCACGATGCCCAGGTTCACCTCCGGCTGCCCGAAGCGCGCCTTCTCGCTCGCGTAGACGAGGTCGCAAGCGAGCGCGAGCTCGTTCCCGCCGCCGAGCGCGAAGCCGTTCACCGCCGCGATGGTGACCACCGGCAAGGCCTCGAGGCGCGCGAGGGCGCGCTGCCCCGCAGCCGCGAACGCGCGCGCCTGCTCCGGCGACATGCCGCTCATCTCGCCGATGTCGGCGCCGGCCACGAACGCCCGGTCGCCCGCGCCCGTCACGACGAGCGCCTTCACGGCGGGGGCCGCCGCCTCGCGCTGGAGCGCCTGGTCGAGCTCGGCGACGGTCCGGCTGTTCAGCGCGTTGAGCGCCTTCGGCCGGTTCACCGTGAGGACGCCGACGCCGTCCCGCACCTCGAAGAGCAGGTTCTCGTAGGCCATGTCATCAGCCCTCGTAGCGATAGAAGCCGCGCCCCGCCTTCCTCCCCACCCAGCCCGCCGCGACGTAGCTCCGGAGCAGCGGCGCCGGCCGGTACTTGTCGTCCCCGAGCTCGCGGTGGAGCACCTCGGCGATGTAGAGGCACGTGTCGAGGCCGATGAAGTCCGCGAGCGTGAGCGGGCCCATCGGGTGGTTCAGGCCGAGCTTCACCCCCGTGTCGATGTCCTCGGGCGAGGCGAGCCCCTCCTGCAGCGCGAAGCAGGCCTCGTTGAGGAGCGGGATGAGGATGCGGTTCACGATGAAGCCGGGCGAGTCCTTCGACGTCACCGTGGTCTTGCCGAAGCGCTTCGCGAGCGCGATCACCGCCTGGTAGGTCGCGTCGGAGGTCTGCAGCCCGCGGATGATCTCGATGAGCTGCATCACGGGCGGGGGGTTCATGAAGTGCATCCCGACGAACCGGTCCGGCCGCTTCGTGGCCGCGGCGAGCGCGGTGATGGAGATCGACGAGGTGTTCGAGGCGAGCAGCGCCTCCGGCCGCAGGAGCGCGTCGAGCTTCCGGAAGATGTCCTTCTTCGCGGCCTCGTTCTCCACGACCGCCTCGATGGCGAGGTCGGCGCCGGCGCACTCGTCGAGCGACGCGGCGGGCTTGATGCGCCCGAGCACCCGGTCGCGCTCGTCGGCGGGGAGCTTCCCCTTCTCGACGAGCCTGGCGAGCGCCTTCCCGAGCTTCTCCACCCCGCGGCGCGCCAGCTCGGGGGTCGCGTCCGCGACGACCACCTCGACCCCGGCCTGCGCCGCCACCTGCGCGATGCCGGACCCCATCTGCCCGGCTCCGATGACCGCCATGCGCTCGATGCCCATCGCGTCTCCTCGCCTGCCGTCCCGCGGAGCGGGCGCGGCGGCGCTATCGAGGGAGTGCGAGCGTCCGACGAAATCGCCCCCGGCGCAAGCGCGAACCGCGCGGAGCGGCGGGCTACGACGCCCGCGTCGACGACGCGCGCGCGTCGTCCTCCGAGACGTCCTCCTCCTCGTGGAGGAGGTGGCGCCAGGCGATGACGCCGAGCTCCTTCACCGTGGGCACGTCCCAGGCCGCGCGCCGCTCGGCCCTGACCTTCGCGGCGTACGAGGCGATGGCGCGGAGCTGCTCCGGCGACGGCGACACCACGCGGCGCGCCCGCTTGGCGCGCTCGAGCGCGACGAGCGGCGGGTCCCCGCGGGAGACGAGCACGCACACCGCGAGGAGCGCGCTCCGCCCGATGCCGTGCTGGCAGTGGACGAGGACCTTCTCGCCGCGATCGAGGCCCTCGTTCACGAACGCGACCCCGTGCCGGATGCGCTCCTGCACGATCGCGCAGGTGTCCTCGGTGGGAAGGTGAAGGAGGCGGATGCCGTGCGTACGCAGCACGGCCTCGTCGTCGCAAGCCTCCACGCGGACGTCGACGACGCGCGAGATCCCGTGCTCCGCGGCGAGCCGGGCGGCCGCCTCCATCGGGAACCGCGATCCGACCGCGAGCCCCGGCGCGATGAAGTGCAGGTCGACCACGGAGGACACGTTGCGCCCATCCGCCGCCCCCGGCAGCACCCCCGGAGGATCCGGGTGGACGGCCGGACGCCCTCCCCTCGGCCCTGCCGGCAGCCCCCCGCCTCAGCGGCGCGGCTTCTTCTTCCGCCGGGCGCGCGCCGACGTCGTGACGTGCGGCCTCGGCTTGCCCGCCGCGTCCGGGCGGAAGCGGATCACCGCGCGGATCTCGATGGCGTTCTCGGTGAGCGCCTTCCAGAACTCGCCGCGCACCGCCTCGGACTCGAGGAACCGGCGGAACTCCTCCGCGAAGAGGCGCAGCACCTCGTCCTTCGCGCCGCTGGCCTGCGCCGTGACGAAGCCGATGAGCTCCTTCGGCAGCTTCCAGTCGCGCGCCAGCCGGCGCGCGCCCTCCTCGGTCATGAAGAGCGCGCCGACGCCGGCGAGCAGGGCCTTCTTCACCCCGTCGGCGATGGAGCCGCGCGGCGCCTCCTCGGCCTCCTCCTCGACGGTCTCGAGCGGATCGCCGGGATCGCCGGGCGGCCTCCCCTCCATGGTCCCCTCGCTACGCGCGCGGCTGCGCGCCGATGACCGGGAGCCGCGGCGCCTTCAGCACCTGCGTGCTCACCGCGCCCGCCACGTTCTTCGCGACGGTCACGAACGCCTGGGCCTGCGGCGAGTCCGGCGCCCCCACCACGATCGGCATGCCCTTGTCGCCGCCCTCGCGGATGGCGAGGTCGATGGGGACCTCGCCGAGGAAGCGGATTCCCATCTTCTCCGCCGCGCTCCGGGCGCCGCCGTGGGAGAAGATCGGCGTCTCGGTCCGGCAGTGCGGGCAGATGAACGACGACATGTTCTCGACGAGGCCGAGCACCGGGATCGAGACCTTGTCGAACATGAGCTTCGCGCGGATGACGTCGGCGAGCGCCACGTCCTGCGGCGTCGAGACGAGCACCACGCCCGCCGCGCGCACGTTCTGTGCGAGCGTGAGCGGGACGTCGCCCGTGCCGGGAGGCAGGTCGAGGATGAGGTAATCGAGCTCGCCCCAGTTCACGTCGCGCAGGAGCTGGATGAGCGCCCCGGTCACCATCGGCCCGCGCCACACCAGCGCCTGGTCCGGATCGACGAGGAAGCCGATGGACATCACCTTGAGGCCGTGCGCCGAGAGCGTCTCGAGCTTCTGCCCGTCGCGCGACGTCGGCCGCTCGTTGATGCCGGTGAGGACCGGGATCGACGGCCCGTAGATGTCGGCGTCGAGGATGCCGACCTTCGCGCCGAGCCGCGCGAGCGCGGCGGCGACGTTGATGGCGACCGTGCTCTTGCCGACGCCGCCCTTCCCCGCGCCGACGAGGATGATGTTCTTCACGCCCGGCGTGAGGGCCGCCTGCGAGACGCCCGGCGCCGAGCGGACCTGCGCTCCCCAGGACAGCTCGACCTTCTTGAACCCGGCGCCCTCGAGCGCCGCCCGGACGTCCTTGCCGATGGTCTCCTTGAGCGGGCAGGCCGGCGTGGTGAGCTCGACCTTCAGCCGGACGGCGTCGCCGTCCACGGAGAGGTCCTTCACCATGCCGAGCGACACGAGGTCGCGGCGGAGCTCGGGGTCGATGACGGTCTTGAGGGCCTGGAGCGCGGCGGTGCTGTCGAGCGGCATGCGGCGGCTCTTATAGCGGACTTCACGCTCCGGGGCAGCCTCATCCGGCTGCCCCTGGGCTCGCCCGCCCGTTCACTCCAGTGCGTCCACCCGCCACGCTCCCCCCTCGGCGACGAGCACGGCCGAGCGGCCCGGGCCGACGGGGAGCCGCGCGCGCCCTCCGGACATCTCGAGCGGCGCCCGGGCGTCGAGCGCCGCGAGGACGCGCTCCGCCGCCTCGCGCGCGGAGGGGCCCGCGCCGCCGAAGTCGAGCGCGAGCCTGCCCGGCGTGTACGCCGCGCGCCAGCGCGCGGAGAGGAGCGCCGCCGCCTCGTCGAAGCGGGACGCCTCGAGCGCCCGCGCGAACCGTGCGAGCGAGGCGCGCGCGGCGCCGTCGTCGAGCCCCTCCGGGAGGGGTGGGTACGGCCGCGCGCCGGCGCAGGCGAGCGCGGCGGCGGCGAGGACGGCGAATGCCGGAGGGATGCGGCGCACCCGATCCGCCTTACACCATCGCGCCGCCGCCCGCCACGCGATGGTACGCTCGGGAGCGGGGAGGGACCCGCATGCGCGTGATGCGGCTCGATCGGGGACGGATCGTCGCGGGCGGGCCCGAGCTCGTGGAGCCGGGGGCGATCGCCTGGATCGACGCGACGCCGACGCCGGAGAACATCGCCCTCGTGGGCGAGAAGTTCCGGTTCCACCCGCTCGCGCTCGAGGACGCCGCCCACCAGGACCAGCGCGCGAAGCTCGAGCAGTACGGCCCGGGGATGCTGCTCGCGGTGGTGCACCGCCTCCAGCCCGCGCCCGACGAGTCGGACGTGCTCGCGCTCGAGATCGACGCCTTCCTGACGCCGGCGGCGCTCGTCACGTTCCACGCCTCGCCGATCGCGGAGATCGATCGCGTGTTCGCGCGCTGCGCCGAGGATCCCGAGATCCTCTCGCGCGGCCCGGACTTCGTGCTGTACCTGCTCTACGACGCGCTCACCGACATCCACTACGCCCTCGTGGACGCGTTCACCGCCGAGATCGAGCTCATCTTCGACGACGTCGCCGCCCACGAGCACGTGCGGGACCCGGAGCTGCTCGAGCGGATCGTCAACGCGCGCAGGGCCCACGCGATCCTGCGCCGGCGCCTGTCGCCCCAGCGCGAGGTCTTCGGCGGGCTGGCGCGGCCCGGCCAGGCGATCGTCAAGGACCAGAACGCCGTGTACTTCCGCGACGTGCTCGATCACACCGTGCGCCTGACGGAGGAGATCGACACCGGCCGCGACCTGCTCGCGTCGGCGATGGACGCGTACCTCTCGTACAACAACAACCGGCTCTCCGCCGTCACGGCGCGCCTCACCGTCGTGGCGTCGATCTTCCTCCCGCTCAACTTCATCGCGGGGTTCTTCGGGATGAACCTCGAGATCATCCGGCCCGACCTGGCCGTGCCGCTGGTGATCGCGTCCGTGGTCGCGTTCCCCGCGGCCATGTACGCCTTCTTCAAGCGAAGGCGGCTGCTGTAGCCGCAATCCTCAGCGGAGCGGCACCACCTCGGCGCCGGCGCCCGGCGGGTGCACCGCGACCTCGCCCTCCTGTCCCTCGCGCCCCGCGACCGACACCTCCACGTCGAGGAACCGCCGCACCACGGCGGCGTTCGTGGTGAGGTGCTTCGTCACCGAAGACACGGTGTAGCGCGCGGCGGGGACGATGCCCGGCGGCGGCCGGAGGAGGCCCGCCGCCACGAGCGCCGCAGGCAGGAGGAGCTGATCGCCGAGGTGCGGGTCCACCGCCGCGCCGCGCGCGAGGTGCTCGCGGAACGCCTTCACGGCGTCGTCCGCGATCTGCTCGGGGGAGCGCTCGCGCGCGGAGACCGCGCCGTGGCCGGCCCGGGTGCGCTCGAACGTGGAGACGATGAGCACGTGGCCGCCCTTCGAGAGGCGCGCCGGGACGGGCACGCGCTCCGACTGCGCGTGGATCCCCGCCTCGCGGAGCCCTTTCAGCGCCCGCGCCGCCTGGCGGTCGGCGATGTCGTACGGGAGCCCGCCCACCATCGAGACGACCTCCACGTCCTGGAGCGTCCCGCGCTGGCGCAGATCGAGCGGCGGCATGGCGTGCGCGGGCTCGATGCGCGCGGTGAACTCTCCCCCGCCCTCCGGGTAGAACCCGGCGGCGGAGAGCTCGAACCGGAACGGGAAGCCGAGCCGGGCGACGGCGGCGGCCCACACGAGCGCGAGGTAGTGGAAGCTCGGCGCGTGGTCCTGATGCGTGCCGCCGCGCAGGGTCACCGACGACGCGCCCGCGAGCGACAGCGGCCAGCACACCGTCTGGAACAGGAGCGGCGTGGAGCCGGCGGTGCCGATGTCGAACGTGAAGTCGCCCGCGGCGGCGGCGCGGCGCGGACGGAACTCGAGCCGCGAGGAGCCGACGTCGTCGCCGGAGATCTCGGCGTCGACGAGCTGCGCCACCGCCCGCGCCGCCTCGCGGTGCTGCGGCCGCAGGCCCGCCTTCATGCGGTTCGCGCGGATGCGCGTGACGGTGAACGCCTTGCCCGTGATCGCGGACAGCGACAGCGCGGTGCGGAGGATCTGCCCGCCGCCCTCGCCTTCGCTGCCGTCCAGGATGATCGGGAGGGGCTCCCGCACCCGGCCAATGTAGTGGCTTCCGCGGCGCTCGTTAAGGTCGAACCCTCGCCGCCCGGCCGACCCGGCGGGGGCGTGCTAGAACGGGCCGTGGCCCTCGCCGTCGCGATCTTCGCCCTGACGTACCTGGCGGTCGCGGCCGGCAGGCTCCCGCCGCTGTCCGTGGATCGGCCCGCGGCGGCGCTGCTCGGCGCCGTGCTGATGGTCGCCGCCGGCGTGCTCTCGCCGGCGGAGGCGAGCGCCGCGGTGAACGGCGACACGCTGGGGCTCCTCCTCGGGACCATGATCCTCTCGTCGTACCTCGGCGAGGCGGGCTTCTTCCGGTGGGCGAGCTTCCGGGTGCTGCGGGCGGTCGCCGGCCCGCGGACGCTGCTCTGGGCGCTCGTGTTCACCGCCGGTGTTCTCTCCGCGTTCCTCGTGAACGACACGGTCTGCCTCATGATGGCGCCACTCGTGCTGCGGCTGGTGGAGGACGCGCGGCTCCCCGCCCGCCCCTACCTCCTCGCGCTCGCCTTCGGCTCGAACGCGGGGAGCGCCGCGACGCTCACGGGCAACCCGCAGAACATGATCGTCGGGACGCTCTCGGGGATCTCGTACGCGCGCTTCGCGGCGGCGCTCGCCGTCCCCGCGCTCGCCTCGGTCGCCATCGTGGCGGCGCTCCTCCACGCGCTGTTCCGCCGCGACCTTCCCCGGGGCCGCCTCGCGGCGGTGACCGCCGCGGCCCCCGAGGTCGACCCGAGGCTCCTGCGCAAGGCGCTCGCGGCGACGGCGCTCGCGCTCGCCGGCTTCGCGGTCGGGTTCCCGCTCTCGTGGACCGCCCTCTTCGCCGGCGCGCTCCTCATGGCGGTCGCCGCGCGGGCGCCGCGGGAGGCCCTCGCGCGGGTGGACTGGCCGCTCCTCGTGTTCTTCGCCGGCCTCTTCGTGGTGGTCGCCGGCGTCGGCCGCTCCGGGATCGCGTCGCACATGCACGACGCCATCGTCCCATTCCTCGGGAAGGACCCGGACCGGCAGGCCGTGGTCTTCTCCGCGTTCGCGGTGGCGGGATCGCAGCTCGTCTCGAACGTGCCGTTCGTGCTGCTCGCGGGCGAGTGGATCCCGCGGCTCGCGGATCCCCACCTCCTGTGGCTCGCGACCGCCCTCGCGGCGACGCTCGCGGGCAACTTGACCGTCATCGGCTCGGTCGCGAACGTCATCGTCCTCGAGATCGCGGGCTCGCGCGCCCGCATCGGGTTCTGGGCGTTCCTCCGCATCGGGGCGGTCGTCACCGGCACCACCCTGGCGGCGGGGCTCGCCATCCTGCTGGCGGAGCGCGCGCTCGGCCTCGTCTGAGGACCACGCTCAGGTGCCTGGAATCACGACGGAATCGGCCGCCCGCCCGGCCACCCTTCCGGGGGTCGGCCTCCGGAGCGCAAAAACGAAATACCACGCCGGAATCCCCGTAACCTCCTGCATGGTTGCGAGCGCCGCCATCGCCATCGCAGAGCTGCCGTTCACCTCGTTCGCCCTCGGCAGGGAGCCGCACGTGGCCGAGCCGCTGACCGCCGAGGCGACCTGGGTGCGCGCCGCGACGCGCGGCGACCGGGCGGCGTTCGGGCGCCTCGTCGACCTCCACAAGCGGGCGGTGTTCGGGCTCTGCTTCCGGCTGCTGCGCGACGCGGAGGAGGCTCGCGACGCGGCGCAGGAGTGCTTCGCCCGCGCGTACGGCGCGCTCGCCACCTACGACGTCGCGCAGCCCTTCGCGCCCTGGCTCCTGCGCATCGCGCGGAACCACTGCCTCGACGTCCTCCGCCGCCGCATCCCCGAAGCCCAGCGGGTCGAGCTCGACCGCGCTCCCGAGGAAGGCGCGGCGTTCGAGCTCGCCGATCCCGCCGCCGGCGGCGCCGACGAGGCGCTCGAGCGGCGCGAGCTCGCCGGCGCGCTCGAGCGGGCGGTGGCGGCACTCCCCGCGAACTACCGCGAGGTCGTCCACCTGTTCCACGTCGAGCACCTGTCGTACAAGGAGATCGCGGCCACGCTCGAGGTGCCCATCGGCACGGTCATGACGTGGCTGCACCGCGCGCGGGCGCGCCTCAAGGACGCGCTCACGGCCGGCGGAACGGAGGCTCTCCCATGACGCCCCCCACTGCGCACCTGACGGACGCCCAGGCGCAGCGCCTCGTGGACGGCATGCTGTCCGAGGCCGAGGCCCCCGAGGCCGAGCGCCACGCGGCGACCTGCGCCGCCTGCCAGGCGACGGTCGCGACGTACCGGATGCTGGCCCGGGCGCTGGACGACCTCGAGGTCCCGGACCTCCCCGTCGACTTCACGGACGGCGTGATCGCCCGCATCGACGTGCGCGAACGGGCGCTCGCGCGCGAGCGGAAGCACGCGGTCGCCATCCTCGCCGGCGTCGTGCTCGCCACCGTCGCGGCGTTCGCCGCGGCCGGCGCCGCCGCCTGGGCGCCAGTGGTGGCGTCCGCCGCGGACTTCCTCGGCAGCGCCGCGCACGTCCTCCGCATCGGCGCGAGCTTCGTGCCCGACGTCGTCGGCGCGCTGCGGTTCCAGATCCTCGTCGCGGCCGCGGCGCTCGCGGTCCCGCTCCTGCTCGCGCTGTCGCGGCTCATGGTCCCGGTGACGCGGACCGAGACCGCCTGACCGGAGACCTCATGCTCGCCTTCGCCCTCCTCGCCCTCGCGCTCCAGCAGACCGAGGCTCCGCAAGAGGCGGCCCCACCGCCGCCTCCGCCGGCGGCGCCGGCCCCTGCGGAGCAGCCGCCCGCGGCGCCGAAGCCGGCGCGCCCGCCGGCGGCGAAGGCGGCGAAGCCCGCCCCGAAGGCCACGCCCGACGCGAAGGGGCAGGATCGCGGGCAGCCCACGCTCGTCGGCTTCGACAAGAAGAGCGGCAAGAAGTTCAGCGGCGACTTCGAGGACACCGAGGTGGGCGACGCGCTCCGCCAGATCGCGGACGCGGCGGACTGGTCGATCGTCCTGCCCCGCGGCGAGCACGGCACCGTGTCGGCGCGGTTCAAGGGCGTCCCGGTGGAGGACGCGCTCCGCGTCGTGCTCCAGCAGGCGGACCTCACGGCGGTCCGCGACGGGAGCATCGTCACCGTGCGCGCGCCCTCGTTCCTGCCGGGCTTTCCCAAGAACCTCGGCAAGGACCTCGACAAGCAGATCGGCCGCGCCACCGACGAGGCGATGCGACAGTCGGACCGCGCCATGCGCCAGGTGGACCGCGAGATGAAGCGGATGGAGCGCGAGATGCGCCGCCGCGGCGATCGGGGCGACAAGGTCGTCCACGGCGACGTGGTGGTGCACGCGGATCAGGTGGCCCGGGACATCGTGGCGCTGCGAGGATCGATCAAGATCGAACCGGGCGCGCAGGTGCGCGATGCGGTGGCCGTCCTCGGGAGCGTCACCCTGGACTCCGGCGCGCACGCGCGTCAGGCCGTGGCCGTTGGCGGCGACGTGAAGATCGGCCCCGGTGCGGAGGTGGACAAGGACGTGGTCTCCGTCGGAGGCAGCATCCAGCGCGACGCCGGGGCCGAGATCGGCGGCGAGGAGGTCAGCGTGGGCGTTCCCGCTCTCGGCGCCCTCGCCACGCTCGTGGGCTCGCGCACGATCTTCGGAACGCCCCATACCCCCGTCTTCACGATCGCGCAGGCGCTCGCGAAGTTCGTCGTCTACTTCGCGCTGGGGCTGCTCATCCTGGCGCTCTTCCCGCGGCGCATCGACGTGGTCGCGGCGTCGTTCACGACGCACCCGTGGAAGGCGCTCTTCACCGGGCTGCTCGGCCTCATCGCCTTCCCCGTCCTGCTCGTGCTCCTCGCCGCGACCATCATCGGCATCCCGCTGCTCCCGGTCGCGGTCCTCCTCGTCGTGGCGGCGGGGATCCTCGGGTTCGCGGCGCTGTCGTTCTACATCGGACGCGCGCTGCCGCTGCGGATCGAGCGCGGCACGGCCGTGCTGCAG
>DASSQM010000153.1:0-5583 GCA_035702465.1 Anaeromyxobacter sp.
CCCGCCGCGGCGCGGCCGGCGCTCGCGACCGTCGCGGAGACGCCCGTGCTTCCGCAATGGGCCTACACCGCGGCGGCGCTCGGGGCGGACGGCCCGGTCGCGTGGGCGCTCCACACGGACCGGCGGGGCCACTGGAGCCCCCGCCGGCACTCCACGCCGGACCTGCCGCGGCTCGTCGAGCGCACGGTCGCGCAGACCCGGAACCCCATCTACCGCCAGCTCTCGCGCTGTGCGCTCGAGTGGCGCTGCTTCACCGCGCAGAACACGTTCTACGCGCGCGACGAGGGCGCCATCCCGTCGTCGGCGGCGTGCAACGCGGCGTGCATCGGCTGCCTGTCGGAGCAGCAGGAGGGGATGCCGCCCGCGAGCCACGAGCGGATCGCGCGCGCCCCCACGGCGGAGGAGATGGCGGAGGTGGCGCTGCGTCACCTCGAGCGCGCCTCCGGGCGCGTGATGGTGAGCTTCGGGCAGGGCTGCGAGGGCGAGCCGCTCCTGCGCTGGAAGGAAATCGAGCGCGCCATCCGGCTCGTGCGCGCCCGGACCCCGCGCGGCTCGATCCACGTGAACACGAACGGCTCCCTGCCGGACGCGCTCGAGCGCCTCGTGGAGGCCGGGCTCGACTCCGTCCGCATCTCGCTCAACTCCGCGTCGCCGGACCTGTACGGCGCGTACTACCGGCCCGTCGGCTACGCCCTCGAGGACGTCGTCCGCTCGATGAAGGTCGCGAGGGAGCGCGGCGCCTACGTGGCGGTGAACCTGCTCACGTTCCCCGGCGTCACCGACCGGGAGGAGGAGGCGGAGCGGCTCTGCGCGCTGGTCCGCGAGGCGGGTGTCGATCAGGTGCAGACCCGGCCGCTCGCGATCGATCCCGACGTGTACATGGAGGTGGCGCGCGCCCGCGGCGGCGGCGGCCCCGCCGTCGGCATCCGCGCGCTCGTCGCCGCGCTGCGGGCCGCGCGCCCCGGGCTCGTGGTCGGCAACTTCTCCCGCGCGCGGTCGGAGCGCGCCGCGCCGCGTCGCGGACGAAGCGAGGCGGGTCGCGCGTCCGGCTCCCGACGGGAGGCGGCGCGGTGAAGGCGGACGCCGAGCTGCGCCTCCAGAAGGACCTGGCGCGGCACCTGCGCGCGGGCCACCCGTGGGTGTTCCGCAAGGCCATCGAGCGCGCGCCGAAGGGGCTCGCCCCGGGCGCGATCGTCGACGTCACCGACGACGGCCGGTTCGTCGCCCGCGGCTACTTCGATCCGCACTCCGCCATCTCCGTGCGGATCCTGACGCGCGAGCCCGCCGAGGCGATCGACGCCGCGTTCTGGCGGCGGCGGATCGCCCGCGCCCTGGCGCTGCGGGCCGAGCTCGTCCGCGGGACGACCGGCCTGCGGCTCGTCCACGGAGAGTCCGACGGGCTCCCGGGCGTCGTGGCGGACCGCTACGACCGGTTCGCCGTGCTGAAGCTGTACTCGGCCGGGCTCGTCCCGCACCGGGCGGACGTCGTCGAGGCGCTGCGGTCGGAGGCGGAGGGCCTCGCGGGCGTGTACGGGCGCGACGAGATCCCGCGCGACGACGACGAGGAGGAGGGCGGCGCCCCCGCGGGCCGGGTGCTCTGGGGCGCCGAGCCGCCGGAGCGGATCGAGATCGACGAGCACGGGATGAAGCTCCTCGTCGACGTGCGCCGCGGGCAGAAGACCGGCCACTTCCTCGACCAGCGCGAGAACCGGCGCATGGTGCGCGAGCTCGCGCGCGGCCGGCCGGAGGCGCTGAACCTGTTCGGCTACACCGGCGGCTTCTCCGTCGCCGCGGCGCTCGGCGGCGCGCGGCACGTCGTGACCGTGGACGTGGACGAGGACGCCATCGCGCTCGCGCGCGAGAACCTCCGCGCGAACGGGCTCGATCCCGCCGACCACGCGTTCGCCGCCCAGGACGCGTTCGAGATGCTCGCGCGCTACAAGCGCGAGGGCCGCCGGTTCGATCTCGTGGTGTGCGACCCGCCCGCGTTCGCGAAGTCGCAGCGCGCCGTCGACGCGGCGGTGGCCGGCTACGCCTCCCTCAACCGCGCCGCGCTCGCCGTGGTCGCGCCGGGCGGGCTGCTCGTCACGGCGAGCTGCTCGGCGAGGGTGTCGGTCGAGCAGTTCACGGAGGCGGTGAAGGAGGCGGCGTTCAAGGCTCGGGTGGATCTGCAGCTCGTGGGGGAGACACGGCAGCCGGCGGATCATCCGGTGTCGTTGCAGTTCAGGGAGGGGCGCTATCTCAAGTGCCTCGTGCTTCGGCGCGTTGCGTGATGGCGAGTCGGTGCCAACTCACGCCCGCCGATGGTTCGAGCTAGATGGCATCCCGAGGCGCCGGCCCCATCCTCTCCTCGTCCGGCTTCCCGCACTCCGCCATCTCCTTCTGCACGATCCCCTTCAGCTTCCCGGACTTCTGCGCCGCGACGAGGCGATCGAGCTCCTTCCAGCGCGCCTCGGAGTCCACCTTCTTGATCGAGTCGTACGCGCGCAGCACGCTCTCGATGCCGGCGGTCTGCACGCTCACCCAGTCCTTCTTCTTGTCGGGGTGCTCGATGAGGTACGCCGCCATCCCGAACACCGACTGGAGATACAGGAGCCGGCCGTAGCCCTCCTCGTCCTCCTGCAGCACGTCGAGCGGGCCCTTGCAGCTGCTCACCTCGATGTCGGGGATGTCGACGATCCACTGGAAGAGCCACTTGCGGTCCTCCATCGACTTTCGCGACAGCGGCTCCTTCTCGAGCTTCCGCGCGGTCTGCAGCGCCCGCTTGCGCTCCTCCGGAGTCGACGGGCCGCGGGCGAGCGCGAGGTGCGGCGTCGCGAGGACGACGAGGGCGAGGGCGAGGGCACGAAGCACGGGTGTTCCTCCGTTCGGCTCATCCGAGCATGGGCACGCGGGCGCGTCGAGGACTGCGTGTGCGGGGCACCCTCCCGGCCACCGCGGGGGTGCGTCAGCGCCAGCGCACCCGGCCGCCGACCGTTCCCGCGGCGAGGAGCACTGCGAGCAGCGCCGCCCCCACCGCGGCGAGCGCGGCGAGGCGCGGCGGCACGCGCGCGGGCGAGAAGCGAATGGACGGCAGGGAGGGATCGCGCAGCACGAGGGCGTCCGCGAGCGGCGGAGGCGCCGACGTGAGCGCGCGGTACACCGCGGCGAGCGCCACGAGCGCCGCGCCGCCGAGCGCCATCGACGCGCCCACGGCGGGGAGCGGGGCCGGGCCGGAGGGCGGCGGCGGGCCCGCGAGCACGAGCGCGGACGTGATCCCGTTGTTGACCGCGTGCGCGAGGACGGCCGGCCAGATCGAGCCCGCGCGCCACGTGAGCCATCCGAACACCGCGCCGAGCACGACGAGCGCCGGGAAGAGCACCGGGTTCATGTGCAGGAGCGCGAACAGGAGCGCCGCCCCGAGGATCCCCGCGGCGGGTCCCCGGCGGAGCCCGATGGTGGTCTGCACGTAGCCGCGGAACGCGATCTCCTCGCACGCCGGCGCGACCACCGTCGCGACCGCCGCCAGGGCGAGGCGCTCGGCGGTCGATCCTTCGAAGAGGCGCACCGGGTCGAAGGCGTCGACCACGCGCGGAGGCAGGAGCCGCTGCGTGAGGCTCAGGAGCGCGCCCGCGAACAGGTACCCGGACACGCCGCACCCTGCGCCGGCCGCGAGCACGCCGGGGCGCGCCGGCCGCAGGCGCAGGTACGGCCCCGGGCGGAGGTTCGACCCGGCCGTGGCGACCACCGCCGAGAGCAGGAACACGAACAGCTCGGTCCACGCGAGCCCCAGCGGAAGCGTCGCCGCCTGCGCCACCGCGCCCGGGAACCACAGCGCGAGGAGCACGCCGAAGAACGCCAGCGCGCTCTTGCGCCCGGGGGCGGGCGGAGGCGGGGGAGGGCGGTCGGGCAGCGGATCCACCGCGCCGAGGATGGCACCGGCGCGCCGGTGCGGGAAGCCCTTCGCGCGCGCGACCGTCGGTTATGATGCGGTCGCCATGAACTTCCAGAACCGCACGGTGGTGCTCTGCGTGGGGGGCGGGATCGCGGCGTACAAGGCGTGCGAGGTGGCCCGCCTCGTGGTGAAGGGGCGCGGCGCCGTCCGCGTCGCGATGACTCCCGCGGCCACGCGGTTCGTGCAGCCGCTCACGTTCCAGGCCATCTCCGGCACGCCGGTGCTCGTGGACCTGCTCGACCCCGCCGCGGACCTCACCTACGGCCACCTCGCCCTCGCGCGAATGGCGGACCTCGTCGTCGTCGCGCCGGCGACGGCCGACCTCCTCGCGCGCATCCGCTGCGGCATGGCCGACGACGCGGTGACGACGACCGTCCTCGCCGCCACCTGCCCCGTGCTGGTGGCGCCCGCCATGAACACGCGCATGTGGCGGGCCGCGGCCACGCAGGAGAACGTCGAGGCGCTCCGCGCGCGCGGCGTCCACGTGGTCGGCCCCGGCGCCGGCGAGCTCGCCGACGGCGACGTCGGCGAGGGGCGGCTCGCGGAGCCCGAGGAGATCGCGCTCGCCGCCTCGCGGCTGCTCGGGAACGTCGACCTCGACGGCCGCAAGGTGGTCGTCACCGCGGGCCCGACGCGCGAGCCGATCGACCCGGTGCGGTTCATCTCGAACCCCTCGTCGGGGAAGATGGGCTACGCGATCGCGCGCGTCGCGGCCAACCGCGGCGCCGACGTGACGCTCGTCTCCGGCCCGACCCAGCTCCCCGATCCACCGGGCGTGAGGACCCTCCGCGTGGAGACCGCCGAGCAGATGGCGCGCGCCGTGGAGCTCGAGGCGTCGGGCGTGGACATCTTCGTCGCCGCCGCCGCGGTCTCGGACTACCGGCCGACCGTCGCCTCGCCCAGCAAGATCAAGAAGCGCGAGGGCGGCGAGACCCTCCAGCTCGCCCGCACGCCCGACATCCTCGCCGGGCTGGGCGAGCGGTTCGCCGGCAAGAAGGACGCCCCCGTGCTCGTCGGCTTCGCCGCGGAGACGGAGGAGGTCATCGCCCGCGCGCGCGAGAAGCTGAAGGGCAAGAAGTGCGACCTCGTGGTGGCGAACAAGGTCGGCGGCCCCGGCGCCGGCTTCGGCAGCGACACGAACCGCGTGGCGCTCGTCTCGGCGACGGAGCTGGCCGAGATCGAGGGGCCGAAGGAGAAGGTCGCGGAGGCGATCCTCGACTGGATCCTGCCGGTGCTCGAGGCGAGGAGGCCTCGCGAGAAGCGGTGACCCCGGCCGCGCCGATGGCGTCTCACGGCGGGTGTAGCGCCGCCGATGTGCGGTGATCAGCGTACGCGCAGGATGAGATGGGCCACACCCGCCGGAGAGGGTGGGCGGAAGGACGACGCCGCCCCGTTCCGCGCGGACCTCGAGAAGTACTACCGCGTCCACTTCGGGACGCCGACGCCGCCCCTGCTGAGGCGCGCGTTCCTCTGGGCCCGGCACACGGGGCTGCACTGCGTCGCGGCGTACCGGCTCTCCCGGTACGTGCGGCGCGTCGCCGCGCACAACCGGGCCGTGGCGTTCCCGCTGCTGAACCTCTCGCGCGCGGTGGAGCTCGGGCTCGAGCTCGTCCACCACGTCAGCATCTCCGCCGAGGTCGGCCCCGGCT
>DASSQM010000154.1:0-7060 GCA_035702465.1 Anaeromyxobacter sp.
CTTCTCCACGCGCCGCGAGCGCGAGCCGTCGAGCTGGCCGGTGCGCGAGGCGAGCTCCTCGGCCTCGGCGCGGTTCCGCTGGAGCCGCGCGCGGACGTCCTGGCGCTGGCGCTCGATCTGGGCGAGCTGGCTCGTGTGCCCCGACGCCTCGGAGAGCGACGCCGCCGCCGCGGAGCGGGCGCGGTCCGCCTGGGCCTGGAGGTCTCCCTGGGCGCGACCCGCGTCCTGGATCGCGCGCTCCGCGTCGGAGAGGCGCCCCTCGTCGGCCGAGACGAGCGTCTGGAGCTCCGCGAGCTGCGCCCCGAGGCCGTCGCGCTCCTGCGCGAGCGTCTCCGCCTGCGTCTTCAGCCCCTCGACCTCCGCCGCCTGCGCGCGCGAGCGCTCGGCGATCTGCTCGAGCTCGTGGCCCGCGGCCTCGACGGAGACCTCGGAGACGCGCAGCGCGCTCTCGAGCTCGTGCTCCTTCGCGGAGAGCCCGGCGAGGCGCGCCTCTCCCTCCACGAGCCGGGCCCGGTCCTGCTCCACGGTCGCCTCGATCTCCGCGATGCGACCCTGGACCTCGCCCTCCTCCGCGCGGTGGAGCGCGAGCCGCTCCTCGGCGGAGCGCCGCGTCGCGGTGATCTCGAGGTAGCGCGCGGCGGCGGCGCGCAGCTCGAGCTCGCGGATCCTGGCCTTGAGCGCCTTGTACTTCTCGGCCTTGCGCGCCTGGCGGTTGAGGCTCTCGAGCTGCTTGCCGAGCTCCTGCACGATGTCGGCGACGCGCGTGAGGTTCTGCTGCGTCGCCTCCATCTTCCGCTCGGCGGCCTCGCGGCGCTTCTTGTACTTCGTGATGCCGGCCGCCTCCTCGACGATGGCGCGGCGGTCCTCGGGGCGCGCCGAGACGATCTGGCCGATGCGGCCCTGCTCGATGATCGAGTACGCGGTCCGGCCGACGCCCGAGCCGAAGAAGAGGTCGTTCACGTCGAGGAGCCGAGCCTGCACACCGTTCACGAGGTACTCGGACTCGCCGGTGCGGAAGAGCCTTCGACCGACCGTGATCTCCGCGAATCCCTGGTAGTGCACGGGCAGCTCGCTCGGGCGGTCGTTCTCGAAGGTGAGCATCACCTCCGCCATCGAGAGCGGCGGCTTCGACTCCGAGCCGTTGAAGATCACGTCCTCCATCGAACGGCCGCGCAGCTGGCGGGCCGATTGCTCGCCGAGCACCCAGCGGATCGCGTCCGCGACGTTGGACTTGCCGCAGCCGTTCGGGCCGACGACCCCCGTCACGCCCTGGTCGAAGGCGACGACGGTCTTGTCCATGAAGGACTTGAAGCCGACGAGGTCGATCCGCCGGATGCGCATGGTCTGAGCCGATATCACGACCCCATGGGCGTTTCAAGCGAAGCCCTTGATCGCAGGGGGTTTTCCGCCCGATCCACCGCGCCGCGAGATGACTCTGGGTCGGGCGGGGCGCGGATTCCCCCATGGAATCGCGGCATTACGTGACGATGCATGTATGGCGAAACGGCGGCCCGGCGGGGGTCCCTTCGGGATAGACTCGGGCGCGGGATGCGCTTCCTCGCACCGCTCCTGCGGAACGTCCTCGCCATCCTCGCGCTCGGCTCGCTCGTCGCCTGGTACGTGTTTGCGACGGCGTTCCCGGCGTTCCCGGCGACCCCGGCGATCCGGGAGGCGCTCCGGACGGCGTTCCTCGCCGGCATCGCGGCGCAGCTCGCGATCGCGGCCGCCGTCCTGGCCCGCGCGTCCGCGCCGCTCCGGCGCGCCTCGGCGGCTCGGAGCCTCCAAGCGGACGAGTGCGCCGCGGCGGTGCGCGCTTGCCATCGACTGCCGGTGTACGCATCCGCGGTGGTGGTGCTCGCGTCCGCGCTCGGGAGCTCGGCGGCGGTCGTCGCGATGCGCGCGGGCGGGATGCCGCCGGACCTCGCCCTCGCCGCCGCGGCGGTGGGGGTCGCCATCGCGATCCTGTCGGGGATGCTCGCGTACTCGGCCGCGGCCTCGACGGCGGCGCACGCGTCGGCCGAGCTCGGGGCGCGGGACGTCGCCGCGCGCGGCACCGTCCGGGGGAAGATCCTCGTGCTCGGCTTCGGCCTCGAGACCATCGCCGTGCTCGCCTTCGCGGCCACCGGGTACGTGCGCTACCGCGGCGACGTGGATCGCGAGTACGTCGCGGCGGCGACGCGCGCGCAGGCGAGCGCGCTCGCGGCGGCGCGGGACGCGTCCGGGGACGAGGTGGCGCGCCGCGTGTGGGCCGTGACCTCCTCGCCCTCGGCGCTGGTCGCCGCCGACGGCCGCGTGCGGGCGAGCTACGGCGCGGCCGAGGTGCCGTTCGAGCGCGCGCGGGCGTCCGTGGCGGGCGCGCTCCGCCTCGAGGACGGGTGGCTCGTCACCGCCCCCGCCCCGGGCGGCGCCGTCGTCGCGTCGTGGCTCCCGGAGGCCCCGCTCTGGCCGCGGCGGCGCGCGTTCTGGGGAGACCTCGCCGCGGCGGGGCTCGCGGTCTACGCCGCCACCGCCCTGCTCGCCTGGCTCGCCGCGCGCGCCATCACCCTCCCGCTCCGCACCCTCGGCCGCGCCGCGGACCGCATCGCCGCCGGCGATCTCACCGCGGGCCCGCCGTCGCTCTCGCGCGACGAGATGGGGCAGCTCGCGGGGCAGTTCCGGCTCATGGCCGACGGGCTCAAGGCGCTCGTCGTCGACGTGCAGGCGGCGAGCGAGGGCGTCTCCGCCGGCGCGCGCGAGGCGACCGCGATCGGCGAGAAGGTGCGGAGCGGCGCCGTCGACGAGCACGCCGGCGTCGTCGCCATGCAGGCCGCCGTCGAGGCGATGGAGAGCTCGGTGCACCTCGTCTCGCGCGGCGTGGGCGGGCTGTCGGAGTACGTCTCCGCCAGCACGCACGCGATGGGCGAGATGGCCGCCGCCTTCGAGGAGGTCCAGAAGAAGGGCGCCGAGCTGCAGCGCGCCATGGACTCGGCGATGCGCGACGTGGAGAGCCTCGCCGCCGCCGGGCGCGACGCGGAGGCCCAGCTCGGGGAGCTCGAGGCCCTCGCCGGCCACGCCGGCACGTCCCTCGGGGCGGTGCGCGCCACGACCTCCACGCTCGAGCGAGCCGCGAGCGAGAGCGAGTCGACGGCGGAGCTCGTCGCGGAGACCGCCGACCGGGCGGGCGGCGTCGTCGAGCAGACCGTGCACGGCATCGAGACGCTGCGGGCCGCCGTCTCGGACGCACACAGCCGCATCGCGGCGCTCGGTCGACGCTCGGACGACATCGATCAGGTGGTGGACTTCATCGGGGAGGTCGCCGGTCGAACCAATCTCCTGTCGCTCAACGCCTCGATCATCGCCGCGCAGGCGGGCGAGCACGGGAAGGCGTTCTCCGTCGTGGCGGACCAGATCCGCGAGCTCGCCGCCCAGATCGCCCGTTCGACGAAGTCCATCGGCGACATCATCCACGCGGTGCGCGAGGACGTGGAGTCGACCGCCGCGCTCGTCGACCGCGGCGACGCGCTCGCGGTGGACGGCGTGCAGCTCGCGCGCAGCTCGCTCGAGGCGCTCGGGCAGATCCGGCGCTCCAGCGCGCGCGCCCGCGAGGTGGCCGCCTCCATCCACGCCGCGGTCGGCGCGAGCGGCGGCTCCTGGCGCGAGGTCTCGCAGCTCGTGGAGTCCGTCGCGGCCGGGTCGCGCGCGCTCGCCGGAGCCGTCCAGCTCGTCGGGCGGAGCGTCACGGGCGTGAACTCCGTGTCGAAGAGCGTGAACGCCATGGCCGAGCAGGTGGCCCGCTCGCTCGAGGAGCAGGCCGGGCTCGGGCGCCGCCAGGCCGACAGCCTGGCGCGCCTCGAGCGCATGATCGCCGACATCGGACGCGCCGTGCAGAACCACGACGCCGCCACCCGGCGCGTGCGCGAGGCGCTCCAGCATCTCTCTCGCACGGCCGGCGAGCACGAGTCGGCGGTGGAGGGGCTCGGCGGCGTCGCGGAGAAGCTGGGCTCGCGTGCGCGGGCGCTCGCGGACAGCGTGGGGCGGTTCAGGGTCTGAGAGGGCGCGTCGCGCCGCGCCGGCGATTGCGTCCGGCGCGCCAGGCCTGCGGCCTGTCACGCCGGCCGCATCGGGCAACGGGACACGTCCACACGCCCCACGTACCACGCCCGACACGCATCACGAGCCCTTGCCGATCCCGGGACGCGACCGCGTGAACGACCGCCGAGGGTCTCTGCCACGCTCGCCACCTGACGCAGGGACCACGGCGTTCTGGTGCGCGTCACGCACGCGGATCGGAGCCGGTTCGTGATGCGTGGTCGCGTGAGGCGTGGATCGTGTGGACGTGGGCCGTCACCCGATGCGTTCCGCGTGACGGCCCCGCAGGGCCCGGCGCGCGGAACGCAATCACCGCGGGACCGCACTCACCGCTGCGGCGCGGGCATCACGCGGGGATGCCCGACCGACCCCGTCACCGTGAAGTTCCACGATCCATCCGTCCCCTTCGACTGCGCGAGCGCCGCCTCCGCGAGGCCCTTGAAGCCCTGCGTGCCGCTCTTCGACCAGAACGCCTCGGCCACGCGCACCTTGGCGGTCCCGAAGATCGGCGCGAACTCCATGCGCGGCTGGACGAGGAAGTAGAGGCCCTGGGTGGTGAGCTCGGCGTCGCCGCCCTTCGCGTCGAGCCGCTGGAACGTCGCCTTGCCGTCGGCGATCTGGACGGACGCGTTCACCTCACCGAAGCCCATGCGCGGGAGCGGCAGGCCGCCGCTCATGCCGGGGATGGGGAGCTGCCCGCCCGCGAGACCGGCGTCCGTCACGCGCACGTCGACCTTGCCGGACGGCTTCGCGGCGGGGGCGGCCGGGACCGTCACGTCCATCGAGCCGTTCACGCGCCCGAGGAGGTCGAGGCCGGACGCCTTCCGGAGCGGCAGCGCGGCGCCGAGGTCGACCCCGCTCACCTCGGCGACGACGTGCTGGTCGCCGGAGAGGTCCGCGGTGCCCTTCACGCGTCCGTCGTAGATCGACACGTCGAACGCGATGCTGCGGCGGCCGATGAGGAGGGGGAGGGGCCGCAGCGAGGCGGTGGCCTCGTCGATGGGGACCGAGAGGCCGGTGTCGCTCGCGAGCTTCACGCCGCGCGCCTTCACGCCCATGAGGCCGCCGGCGGACACGTCCTCCACGTCGATCTGCCACCCGCGCGTCCCCGCCTCGACGATGAGGCGCTCCTTCACCTCCTGCGAGGGGAAGGTCCAGCGGAGCGCGACGAGGAAGGCGAGGACCGCGAAGCTCCCGTACGCGAGGCGGCGCTTCCAGACGGTCCAGTCGAGCTTGAGGTTCTTCACGGCGGCTCCGTCACGACTTCGGCTGGAACGTCGACACGACGAGCGTGGCGTCGAGGAGCGCGGGATCGTCGCCGCGCGTGCTGAGGCGCAGGCGGCGCACCTTCACCACCCCCGCGCCGCGCTCGAGCGACTGCATGAGGAGCCCGAGCTTCTGCATCTCGATCCGCGCGAGGTTCACCTCGACCGACTCCTCGCGCAGGCCCTCCGACTCGACGGGCGCGCCCGTCGGCCGCAGGTCGTTCACCTGGATCCCGAGCGTCGCGCCCGTCTGCGAGATGTGGCTCATGAGCTGGACCGGAGCGCCGCGCAGCCGCGCCTCGAGCGCCTGCCGCTCGGCGGCGCGCCGCCGGTAGCCGTCGGCGAGCTTGCCGATCTGCGAGAGCACCTTCGTCTTCTGCTCGATGCGCGCCTCGCGCGCGGTCACGCCCGAGCCCACCTGGTGCGCGAAGAGCCAGAGCACGAAGACGGCCACGGCGATCGCGGCCGTGGTCACCATCACGCGCTCCCGCGGCGAGAGCGTCCCGAGCCACGCCTCGACGTCGGCGCGAAGCTTGCGGATCCGTTCCATCTAGCCCCTCCCCGCCGTCGGCTCGCGGCCGGTGTCGAGGCAGGTGAGCGACGCGTCGACCGAGAACTCGAACTTCGAGTCGGTCGTCCGGCGCCGGGCGCCGCCCGAGCGCGCGTCGGCGAAGCAGCGCGAGCTCTTCAGCGCGCCGACGATCTTGTCGACGTTCTCCGCCGCCTCCGTGGTGCCCTGCACGTGCAGCTTGTCCTTCGTGATCTCGATGCGCTCCAGGCGCAGCGGGACGCTCGCCGGGGCCTTCTCGGACAGCTCCGCGAAGAGGTCGACGGCGGAGACGCGTGGCAGCGACGCGCCTCCCGCGGAGGAACGGCCGCGCAGCACCGACTCCGCCTGCTCGAAGTCCGGATAGCACTTCCCGATGATCTTCTGCTGCGCGTCGCAGAGCGCTCGGTCGAGCGCCGCCTCCTGCCGCGATAGCGAGAACACCTTCACGCCGGCGCTGGCGATGGCGAGGAGGACGACGAGCGCGGCGTACGCGCCGAGGCGGGTGAGCTTTCCCTTCACGTGCTCGAAGTCGCGCGTGAACGCGAGGTCGCCGCGGCGCAGGTTGAGCCGCGGGGCGCGCGAGCCCTGGTGGCCGCGGATGGCGAGGCCGAGGGCGAGCGCGAGCGAGGGCGCCGCCGCGGCGTCGATCTTCTCCGCGGCGGGGCCGGCGAGGGCGATCGGGGCGACGGCCCCCTCGATCTCCGGCGCGAGCGCATCCGGCAGGATGGCGAGCCCGGCCGCCGCGCCGGCGAGGTGGAGCCGCTCCACCCTGCGCTGGCCGACGCGGGCGCGCCACGCGCGCAGCGTGGCGCGGAACTCGCGCACGAGGGGTACGACGGCGCGCCGGAGCGCGTCGGCGGCCCGTGGATCGGCGGCCGCGGCGGCGAGGGTCGCGGGGAGCTCGGCGCCGGCGCCGGCGGCGAGGATCGCGGACGCCTCGGGCTCCGAGACGCCCAGCTCGCGCGCGAGGGCCCGCGCGAGGTGGGCGCTGCCGAACGCGAACGTGCGCGCCGCCTCGCAGGTGCCGCCGGCGACGAGGGCGACGCTCGTGCGCTCGCCGCCGACGTCCACGACGGCGTCCGCCGCCTGGGGCTCGGTCGCGCCGGCCGTCGCCGCGCCGCCCGCGAAGAGCGCGGCGTAGGCGGGCGCTGCGGGGACGACCGCGCGCGGATCGACG
>DASSQM010000155.1:0-3066 GCA_035702465.1 Anaeromyxobacter sp.
CGCATGGAGGAGGTCTCGGTGTCCAAGCTCCAGCGCGAGATGCGGCTCGGCTACAACAAGGCCGCGAAGATCATCGAGCGGATGGAGCGCGAGGGCATCGTCGGCCCGGCGAACGGCGTGAAGCCGCGCCAGGTCCTCATCCGGCCGGTTGGAGAGGTCTCGCCGGTCCCGAACGTCTGACTCGCCGTTTCGTGCCCGCGCCCGCGCGCGCCCGTGCCCGATGGGAGCGTGACGGCGCGGCGCATCGTTCCCGATCCTTGACACCACGGCGCCCCGGCCCGAGGCTCCCGCCATGCCGCTCTTCCGCCGGCCCGACGGGAAGCGCGTCCGCGACGTCCCGCCGATCCGCGCCATCATGCCGTACCTCATGCGCAGCCGGAACGAGAGCGCCGTCTACCACGACTCCGCGTACGACGTCGGCGCGACGCGCGCCTGGCTCAAGGCGTACAACCGCGCCCACCCCGACCGCGCCACGCTCTTCCACCTCTTCGCGTGGGCCTGTGCGCGGGCGCTGCACGAGCGCCCCGAGCTGAACCGCTTCGTCTCGGGCGGGCGCCTGTACCAGCGGAACGAGGTGGCGTTCTCGTTCGCCGTGAAGCCCGAGTTCCGCGACGCCGCCGCGCTCGTCACCGTGAAGCTCGTCTGCCCGCCGGGCGAGGCCTTCGACGCGTTCGTGCCCCGCATGACGGCCGCGATCGAGGAGGCGCGCCAGGCGCCTCGCGCGGTGGACCGCGAGGTGGCGCTCGTGATGCGCCTGCCCGGACCGCTCGTCCGCCTCGGCGTCGCGCTCGTGCGCCTGCTCGACGCCTGGAACCTGCTCCCCGGGTTCTTCATGAAGAACGATCCGATGTACGCGAGCCTCTTCCTCGCGAACCTCGGCTCCGCCGGCGTGTCCGACGCCTATCACCACTTGTACGAGTACGGGACGGTGTCCATCTTCGGTGCGCTCTCGGCCCCGGCGCGCGTGCCGGTGGTGGAGGAGGGCGGCATCGGCGCGCTGGAGGTGCTGCGCGTGCGCTGGACCTTCGACGAGCGGATCCACGACGCGTTCTACGCGGCGCGCTCGCTCCGGGTCGCGCAGCGCATCGTGGAGGACCCGGCGCGATGGGTCGGCGCGCCCGCGCGATCGGGCCCCGCCGAGGATGCGGCGGCCCTCTGACCGGCATGCGCCCCTCCGAACGCCTCACGCTCTCGTTCCTCGTCGGCCTCTCGGCGCTCGCCCTCCCGGGCCTGCCCGGGAGCGCGACGTCGCTCGCGGTGTTCGTCGCGCTCGCCGCCGCGACCCTCCTCCTCGCGCGGAACGGCGCCGCCGCGCCGCGCCTCGTGCGCGACTTCTTCCCGGTGGCGCTCGTCATCGCGGTGTACCTCGCGCTCGAGCCGGTGATCGTCGGCGGGAACAGCGGCCGGTGGGACGCGATCTTCGCCGCGCTCGACGAGCGCTGGGCGGGCGCGCTCGTCGCGGCCTGGCACGGCGCGTTCGGCCGGCGCGCGCTCGCGGTCGACGCCGTGTACGTCGCGTACCTGTCGTACTACCTCGTCCCGATCGTGGCCGTGGTGCTCGCGCGGCGCGAGGGCCCGGAGGCGTTCGAGCGGGGCGTCTTCACGCTGCTGCTCTGCTACTACGCGTCGTTCATCGGCTACCTGCTGTTCCCGACGTCGGGGCCCCGCCTGCCGCCGCAGGACGAGGCGCGGCTCCTCGGGGGCGGCGCGATCTCCGATCTGGTGCGCTCCTTCCTCCAGGTCGCGGAGAAGACGCGCCTCGACGCGTTCCCGAGCGGCCACACCGCCATCTCGCTCGTGGCATGGGCGGTGGGGGTGCGCGCTCTTCGCCGCGCCGCGCTCCCGCTCGGCGCCTGGGTCGCCGCCGTCGTCTTCTCGACGGTGTACGTGCACGTCCACTACGTCGTCGACGTGGTCGCCGGCGCGATCCTGGCCGGCATCGTCCTCGTCGCGGCCGACGCGCTCCTGCGCGCGCTCTCGCCGCGCGAGCGCCCCGAGGAGGCGCTCTGACCTACACGCGCATCTTCCGCTTCTCCTCGCCCGAGAGGAGCCGGCGGATGTTCGCGCGGTGGCGCACGAAGATGAGGACGCCGAGCACGAGCGAGGCCCAGGAGACGGGGCGCGCGGGGCCGTAGATGGCGAAGGCCGCCGCCACGCACGCCGCGGTGCCGGTGAGCGAGCCCACCGAGGAGATGCGGGTCGCGCCGTAGGCGAGCGCGTACCCCGCCGCCGCGGCGAGCGCCGCCGCGGGCGCGAGCACGGCGAAGATCCCGAACGCGGTCGCGACGCCCTTCCCCCCGCGGAACCCGAGCCACACGGGGAAGAGGTGGCCGACGAACGCCGCGACCGCGACGGCCACCACCCACCGCTCGGCCGCGGGCGAGGGCGGGAGCACCGCGCGCGCCACGAGGATCGGAGCGATCGCCTTCGCCGCGTCGAGCAGGATCACGAGGACGCCGAGCTTCCTCCCGCCGGCCCGCGCGACGTTCGTCCCGCCGATGTTCCCCGAGCCGACGGTGCGCACGTCGACGCCCACCACGAGCTTCGCGAGCAGGTAGCCGAACGGGATCGACCCGCAGAGATACCCCGCGACGACGAGGACGGCCCCGAGGGTGGTCTCGCTCATGCTCCCACCGCGAGCAGGTACGCCCAGTTCGCGAGCGTCGCGACGACGCCGGCGGCGGCCGCGGCGCGCACGGCGCCCGCGCTCGGCACCGGGAACGGCGCCCCGAGCGCGAGGCGCGCGGCGTCGAGCGCGGCGTAGAGCCACGCGCCGGCCGCCAGGAGCGCGCCGAGCGGGCTCGCGGCGAGCGCGGCCGCGACGTCGCCGTGGGCGAGGTGGACGAACGCGTGCGTCATCCCGCACGTCGCGCACGGGATCCCGGCGATCCCCTTGAGCGGGCAGGTGAAGGGGACGCCGAGCACCGGCGCGAAGCGCGCCACGAGGAACGACAGGGCGGCGATGGCCGCGAAGACCTCCGCGTGCCCGAACCGCCTCCCCGTGTCTCGCCAGGCGATCATGGTCAGAGCTTCGTCGTCTGGGTCTGCGTCCCCTGGACGCCCCGC
>DASSQM010000156.1:0-2229 GCA_035702465.1 Anaeromyxobacter sp.
CGGAGCACGCCATCGCGCAGCCCTCGTTCCTGGATCGCAACCGGCGCCGCCTCCTCGCGGGCGCCGTCGTCCTCGCGCTCGGCGCGGCGGGCGGCGTCTACCTCTACCTCGACGCGCAGAACGCGGCGCTCATCGCCCGCACGGCCGCGTCCCGCGCGCGCGCCGGCCTCGCGCGCGACACGGCGGGATCGCTCCGGCAGGCGCACCGGCTCCTCTCCGAGGCGCGCCGCCGCGCTCGCGGCGACGCGGAGGTCGGGTCGCTCGCGGCGCAGGTCGCCGGCGTGCTCGCCGCGGACTTCGGCGACGAGGACGCGCGCGCCGCGGCAGAGAAGCTCGCCGCGGACCCGTCGGCGGGCGACGGCGCCGTCGCGGCGCGCTGGCTCGTCGCGTCGACGGACGCGGAGCGCAAGGCGGCCGAGGCGGACGTCCTCGCGGCGCGCCCGTCCTCGGCGCCGATCCTCCAGGCGCTCGCGGGGCGCATCCTCCTCCGCCGCGGCGAGAAGGAGGGCGGCAAGGGCCGCCTCGAGATCGCGGCGCGGGCGAACCCGCCGCTGCTGCGGGCCATCTCGGACCTCGGCGACGCCGCGCTCGCGGCGGGCGACGCCGAGGGCGCGCTCGTCCTCTACGCCTCGGCGCTGTCCGCGCAGCCCACGCACCCGCGCTCCGTCGTGGGCGCCGCGGAGGCGCGGCTCGCGCTCGACCGCGACCTCGACGTCGCGCGCAGGGAGCTGGCGGCCGTCGACGGCGACGCGGCCAGCGCGCCGCCGAAGGACCTGCGGCCGCGGTTCGAGGTCGCGTACGCGCGGGTGCTCGCCGCGACCGGGGATCCTGCGCAGGCGGCGGCGCGGCTGCAGAAGGCCTCCGAGTCGCTCGGCGAGTCGCCCGCGATCGCGGCGGCGCTCGCCGAGATGCAGCTCGCCGCGCGCGCCTGGGACAAGGCGGAGGCCGCCGCGCAGCGGGCGGTCCGGCTCGAGCCGCGCGAGGTCTCGCACCGGGTCCTCCTGGCGCGCGCGCGCATCGGGCGCGGGCGGTTCCGCGAGGCGCTCGCCGCGACCGAGGGGCAGGAGGGCCGCGCGGTGCGCGTGCAGCGCGCCATCGCCCGGCTGCGCCTCGGCCAGATCGCGCAGGCGCGCGAGGAGCTCGAGAAGACTGCGAAGGAAGGCAAGATGCCCGCGGACGCCGCGGTCTGGTACGCGCTCGCGGACGTCGCGAGCGGCAAGGCCGACCGCGCGCTCCCGGTGCTGGAGAAGGTCGCCGCGTCGCCGGCGCCGCCGCCGCTCGCGCACGTCGCGCTCGGGCGCGCGCTCGAGGCGAAGGGCGACGCGAAGGGCGCCGAGGAGGCGTACCGGGCCGCCACGGAGCGCGAGCCGGGGGCGCCCGAGGGGTTCCTCGCGCTCGGCAGGCTCCTCCTCGCGCAGCAGCGGCCGCAGGAGGCGTCGCCGGCGCTGGAGCGCGCGGTGAAGCTCGACCCGGCCGACCTGGAGGCGCACCGGGCCCTCGGCGAAGCGCGGCTCGCGGCGGGGCAGCCGTCGGCGGCCCGCGCCGACCTCGACTTCGTGCTCATGGCGTCGCCGCGCGACGCCGGCGCGTACCAGCTCCTCTCGGCCGCGTGGCTCGCGGAGGGCCAGCCCGCGGAGGCGCGCCGCGCCGCGGACCGGGCGGTGGAGCTCGCGCCGCGGAGCGCGCCCGCCCGCCTCGCCGCCGCGCGCGCGTCCCTCGCCGCCGGCGACGCCGGCGCCGCCCGCCGCCACGCCCAGCGCGCCCTCAAGTCCGGCGCGTCGGGGGACGCCGCGGCGGAGGCCCGCCGGATCCTCGGCGAGGCGCGGCGCTGAACGCGCATCCCCTTAGATTGACGCTGGCGATGGGGGGGCGGGGGGACCGGGCGACGCGACCGCCGTGCACGGCCGGGATCCGCTGGGTACACGCACCGCGGCCGCATGCGGCCCCGGGAGGCGCGCATGTCCTTCGCGGCACGGCTCATGGCGGGTGCGACGCGCGTCACGCCCCCATCATCGTCTATTTCGTTTTCGGGCCGCGCCCATCCTCCGCTCGCGCGGACGCGCGTCCGCGATGACCACCACTTCCAGCGATAGTGACATCGACTGCCCGCGAACAGCGCCGGCGCGTCTGATCCCCTCGCCTTACGCCGCGCGCCTCCCGTAGACTCGCCGTCGGGCGCGGGGCCGTCGCTTCGTGCCCGTTCTCTCCGGAGGCTGACCGTGCTGGTGC
>DASSQM010000157.1:0-3317 GCA_035702465.1 Anaeromyxobacter sp.
AGAAGGAGCGCCTGGCGAGGTACGCGCAGGCGGGCGGGACGCCGCCGCCGCTCGCGCCAGACGCGCCGCGCGACGGGATCGCCCCGTCCGAGGTGGGGGAGCGGCCGGTTCCCGCGGAGATGTCGTTCGCCCGCGCCGCGCTCGAGCAAGGGCGCCGCGAGCACGACACCATCCGGGAGCGCCTCGCCGAGATCCAGAAGGACAACGAGCGCCTCTGCGAGGAGTACGCCGCGATCCAGCAGCAGAACTCGGACCTCGTCACGCTGTTCGCGGCGATGGAGCGCCTGTACGGCGCAGCGGGCCGCGACGACGCCCTCGCCGCGATCCAGGAGATCGTGGTGAACCTCGTCGGCTCGGAGGAGCTCGCCATCTTCGAGCTGTCGAAGGACGGCCGGCGGCTCCTGCCGGCGCACGCGTTCGGCCTCGGCCCCGCCGAGCTGCGGGACGTCGCGGTCGGCTGCGGGACCATCGGGCGCGTGGCCGCGGACGGCGTCCCGTTCGTCGCCGCCGACGGCGCGCGCGCCGCGACGGATCCTCCCCGCCTCACCGCCTGCATCCCGCTGAAGCTCGGCGAGCGAGTCACCGGAGCGCTCGCGGTCTACGGGCTGCTCGACCACAAGCACGCGCTGCGCGGGCTCGATCGCGAGCTGCTCGCGCTCATCGAGAAGCACGCCGCCGCCGCGATGCGGACCTCGGCCCTGCGCGAGGCGGCGCCGGATCGGCCCGCGTGAGGCCTTCGAGGAACGGGTGAGCGCGATGGACGAGCTCGAGATCGATCGCAAGGCGCTCGTCGAGACCTTCCTCGCGGAGGCGGCGGACCTCCTCGCGCAGCTCGAGCAGGGCATCGTCGCGCTCGAGGCGCGGCCCGGGGACGCCGACCTGCTCCGCGGGCTGTTCCGCGTCGCGCACACGCTCAAGGGATCCGCGGGGCTCGCGGGCTTCGAGGGCGCGGGCGACGTCGCGCACGCCCTCGAGGAGCTCCTCGAGCCGCTGCGGGGCGGCAGGCTCGCCGTCGACCGCGGCGTCGTCGACCTCCTGCTCCAGGCCACGGACGCGCTGCGCGAGGCGGTGGCCGCCGGCGGGGCCGCGTCGCCGGAGCGGGCGCGCGCGCTGCGGGAATCGATCGCCGCGAAGCTCGCCGCCCGGTCGGAGCCGCCGAGGAGCCCCGCGCCTCGCAGCCCGCCGCCGCGCCGGCCGCGGCCGGTCGCACGCTGCGCGTCGCCGTCCGCAAGCTCGATCAGATGCTCGACCTCTCCGGCGAGATCGGCATCGCGCGCGGCCGCCTCACGGACATGCTGGAGCGGGGCGCGTCCCCGTCGCGCGAGGAGATCCTCGCGGCGCACCGCGAGGCCGACCGGCTCCATCTGGAGCTGCAGGAGCTCATCATGAAGGCGCGCATGGTCCCGGTGGGCCCCGTCTTCCACCAGTACGTCCGGCTCGTGCGCGACCTCGCCGCCGCGCAGGGGAAGCAGGCGCGGCTCGCCATGGAGGGCGGCGACGCGGAGGTGGACACCGCCATCATCGAGGCGGTGCGCGACCCGCTCACGCACATGATCCGCAACGCCGTGGATCACGGCATCGAGCCGCCCGAGGTGCGCCGCGCGCGGGGGAAGGATCCCTGCGGCCGCATCGTCCTGCGCGCCGCGCACGAGGCTGGCAACATCGTCATCCAGGTGGTGGACGACGGCGCGGGGCTCTCGCGCGCGCGCATCGCCGAACGGGCGCAGGCGCTCGGGCTCGTGCGCGAAGCGTCGAAGCTCTCGGACGACGAGATCGCGCGCCTCGTCTTCGAGCCGGGGCTCAGCACGAGCGAGGCCGTCACGGACGTGTCCGGGCGCGGCGTCGGCATGGACGTGGTGCGCCGGAACGTGGAGACGCTGCGCGGGTCGGTCACGGTGGAGAGCCGCGAGGGAGAGGGGACGTCGGTGACGATCCGGCTCCCGCTCACGCTCGCCATCATCCAGGGCCTCCTCGTCGGCGTCGCCGGCGCGACGTACATCCTCCCGCTCGAGACGGTGGTGGAGTGCGCGGAGCTCGGCGCCGACGCGGGCCGCGGCGCGGGCGGCACGGGCGTCCTCAACCTCCGCGGCAAGCCGCTCCCGTACCTGCGCCTGCGCGAGCTCTTCGGGGTCGAGGCGCCGCCGCCGCGGCGCGAGAACGTGGTCGTCGTCCAGCACGGCGCCGCCCGGGCCGGCGTCGCGGTGGACGTCCTCCACGGCGAGACCCAGTCGGTCATCAAGCCGCTCGGGCGCGTGCTGCAGGGGATCTCGGGCGTGTCCGGCTCCTCGATCCTGGGGGACGGCCGCGTGGCCCTCATCCTGGACGTGCCGGAGCTCCTGCGGGAGACGCTCCGCCGCTCCGCGAGCGCGGCCGCGTGAACGGGCACCGGAGGGAGACGTGATGCACCGCTTCCACGGAGGGACGCCATGAGCTCCGCCGCCGACGCCGTCGAGCGCCAGCAGTACCTCGCCTTCACCCTCGCAGGCGGCGAGTACGCCGTCGGCATCCTCAAGGTGAAGGAGATCCTCCAGTACGAGGAGCTCACCCGCGTGCCTTCCACGCCGCGGTCGATCCGCGGCGTGCTGAACCTTCGCGGCAGCGTGATCCCCGTCGTCGACCTCGCGGTGAAGTTCGGGCTGCCCGAGCCGGCGGTCACGAAGCGCACCTGCGTCCTCGTGGTCGAGACGGCGTTCGGCGGCATCCCCACCGTGATGGGCGTCGTCGCCGACGCGGTGAGCGAGGTCATCGAGCTCGGCCCCGACGACATCGAGGCGCCGCCGGCGTTCGGCACCCGCGTGCGGGTGGACCACCTCGTGGGCATGGGGAAGGTGGGCAAGAAGTTCGTGCTGCTCCTCGACATCGACAAGGTCCTCTCGGCGGACGAGCACGACCTCGCGGCCGCCGCGGCGCTCGGCCAGGTCCCCGCCGCGGTCCCCGCGGGCGAGGCGCCCGCGCCGTGAACGCGGCGCCCCGGCCCTCGCCGGCGCTCGCGGCGTTCGCCGCCGGGGTGAGCGACGCGCTCTTCGCGCGCTTCCAGGGGCTCGTGCACCGCGAGGCCGGGATTTGGCTCTCGACCGCGAAGAAGGCCCTGCTCGTGGGGCGGCTGTCGAAGCGCCTTCGCGCGCTCGGGCTCCGCTCGTTCCGCGAGTACTGGGACCGCGTCCAGGCCGACGAGGCCGAGCGCACGCACATGCTCGACTGCATCGCCACGAACGAGACCCACTTCTTCCGGGAGCCCCGTCACTTCGAGCTCCTCGCCACGCGCGTCTACCCGGCGTGGTGGGCGGAGGCCGACGCCGGTCGCCGGCCGCGCCGCG